>JAHHSF010000061.1 GCA_020025375.1 Oscillospiraceae bacterium
GTAGATACCCATGGAGGCCAGGGTGCTCTTGGGCTTTTTGGGCTTCTCCTCAAACTCGTAGATGTTGTCGTCCTGATCCACGTTCATGATGCCGAAGCGGGAGGCCTCCTCCAACGTGACCTCCAGCACGGCGATGGTGCAGTCCGCCCCGGTGGCCTTGTGTTGGGCCAGCATCTTGGCGTAGTCCATGCGGTAAATATGGTCGCCCGAGAGAATGAGGACGTACTCAGGGTCGTAGGCCTCCAGGAAGCTGATGTTCTGATAGATGGCATTGGCGGTGCCCTTGTACCAGGTCCCCTTCTCCCCCTCGATAACGTAGGGTGGGAGGATGTGGACGCCGCCGTCGGAGCGGTCCAGGTCCCAGGGTTGGCCGTTGCCGATGTAGGCGTTGAGTTCCAGGGGCTTATACTGGGTGAGCACGCCCACGGTGTCGATGCCGGAGTTCACGCAGTTGGATAGGGGGAAGTCGATGATACGGTGCTTGCCGCCAAAAGGGACGGCGGGCTTTGCCACTTTGCTGGTCAGGGCCTTTAATCGACTGCCCTGGCCGCCGGCCAATAGCATGGCCACACATTCCTTTTTCATTACCAATTGCACCCTCTCGTTGTAGTGAAAATAGTCAAAGACAAAACATCACGCTTATTTTTGGGGCCTGGGGGGCCGCTTAAGGGGCGGTTTCTTCTTCACACACTTCAGAATGACCGCGCCCATTGGGGGAATGTCCACCTCCAGCTGTTGGGCCTTGCCGTGGCAGGGTTCATCACTGGTATTCAGAGGTTTGTCGTTCAGGCGGCCCAGGCCGCCGAAGAGGACCTCGTCGGTGTTGAAAATCTCCTGATAGGTGCCCCGGCAGGGAACCCCGATGCGGTATCCCTTATGGTGGATGGGGGAGAAGTTGCACAGGATCACCAGGAAGTTGCCCTTCTTGTCCTTGCGGAGGAAGGCGGCGGTGTTGGCCGTGTTGTCGTCGGCGCAGATCCACTCAAAGCCCTCCCAGGAGAAGTCCAGCTCCCACAAAGGCTTTTGCGCCAGATACAGGGCATTGGCCGCCTTGAAGAAGGCATGGAGGGCCCGGTGGCGGGCACCGTCCTCGTCCCCCTGATCCAGCAGGTGCCAGTCCAGAGAGTACTCGTATTGCCACTCGTGCCACTGGCCGAACTCCGCCCCCATGAAGAGGAGCTTTTTGCCCGGGTGAGCCAGCATATAGGTGATAAAGGCCCGCACGCCGGCATACTTCTCCTCGTCGCTCCCCGGCATCTTGGCGATAAGGGAGCCCTTCAGGTGGACCACCTCATCGTGGGAGAGGGGAAGAACGAAATTTTCCGAAAAGGCGTACATGAAGGAGAACGTGATGTCCTTGTGGTTGAACTGGCGGAAGTAGGGATCCAGCTTGATGTAATGCTGGATGTCGTTCATCCAGCCCATGTTCCACTTCAGGTTGAAGCCCAGGCCCCCCTCACTGGTCGGGTGGGTCACCTTGGGCCAGGCGGTGGATTCCTCAGCGATCATAAGCACATCGGGGTGGGCCAGAAAGACAGCCTCGTTGAGCTTCTGGAGGAACTCAACAGCCTCCAGATTTTCGTGCCCACCGTATTTGTTTGGGGTCCACTGGCCCGCCTCCCGGCCATAGTCCAGGTAGAGCATAGAGGCCACCGCGTCCACCCGCAGGCCGTCAATGTGGTATTCCTCCAGCCAAAACATGGCCGAGGAGATGAGGAAGGAACGGACCTCGTTCCGGGCGTAGTCGAAGACCCGGGTGCCCCAGTCGGCGTGTTCCCCCTTCTTCTTATCGGCGTATTCGTATGTAGGGGTGCCGTCAAACTCATAGAGGCCGTAGGCGTCCTTGGGGAAGTGGGCGGGGACCCAATCCAGAATCACGCCGATCCCCGCCTGGTGGAGCTGATCCACCAAATACATGAAATCGTGGGGGGTGCCGAAACGGCTGGTGGCGGCAAAGTAGCCGGTGCACTGATATCCCCAGGAGCCGTCGTAGGGAAACTCGGTGATGGGCATGAGCTCCACATGGGTGTAGCCCAGCTCCTTCACATAGGGGACCAGGAAGCGGGCAATCTCCCGGTAGGAAAGGACCTCTCCCTGCCCGGTGCGCCGCCAGGAGCCCAGGTGGACCTCGTAGACATTCATAGGGCTGTGATAAATGGGGTGGTTCTTCCGCCAGGCCAGCCACTTTTTGTCCCCCCACTCATAGCCCGCCAGGTCGTAGACCTTGGAGGCGGTGCCGGGCCGGGTCTCGGCGTGGAAGGCGTAGGGGTCGGCCTTGGCCAGCACCCTGCCGTCGGCGGTATGGATGGCAAATTTATAGATATCATAGCGTTTCAGGCCGGGCTGGAAGCACTCCCAGATGCCGTCCCCCAGGGGGAACATAGAGGTGGCCTCCGGGTCCCAGCCGTTGAAGTCGCCCATAAGCCCAACGGCCTTGGCCGTGGGCGCCCAGACCCGAAACCGGTGGCCGTGGACGCCGTTTACCTCCTCGGGATGACAGCCCAGATAGGTCCAGGCCCGGACAGAGGTGCCGGCGGAAAAGGCTTTTTTCTCCTCTTTCATACGTCCTCCTTCGCGATTTGACCGGTTTTTTCGAAAAAACGGTCAAATCTTGTCAAAGATGCTTATATATAGAAAGTTGTACACTATGTATTTGTATAAATTATACAACCTCTGGCAGGGCAGGTCAAGGTAAAGGGGAAGGTTTTTTTGTCAAATTTTGAAGAAAAACCCGCCAAGTATTATACTTGGCGGGTTTTTCAGGCTGTCGAAAAAATCCCTGCCTTTTTCGACAGCCTGCGGCCCGCCCTATGGCTGGCCATCCGGCTCAATACCGCTTGTCCAAAATTTCAATCACATCGGCGATGGCTCCCTCGTCGCAGGGACCTACGATGGTGGCTCCCCAGTCCTTGACCTCCTGGGCGCTACCCTCCGGGGTGAAGGCCTGGGCGGAGACCGCCAGCATGGGAATGTCATTTTGGTTGTCCCCCACGCAGTAAATATCCTGGGGCTTCACCCCCATCAGCTCCGCCACCCGCTTCACCGCCGAGCCCTTGTTGGCCCCGTGGGCGGTGACCTCCATAAGGTAGTGGTTGGAAAAAATAGGCTCGTATTGCCCGGGGAAGTTGGCCTGAATCCAGCTCTGTACCTGGGCCAGACGCCCATGCTCCCCATGCTCCACCAGGAGCTTGATCCAGGGCCAGGGCATTTCGTCAAAGCCCTTCTCCTCATAGGGCTGGCCCAGCTTATAAATGTGCCGCCAGGTGATCTCGTTGGGGCGGTAGGTGTAGATGAGGTCCCCCACATGGGTCTCAAAGCCCACGTCGGGGAAGGTCGCAGCAATTTGCCGGGCGTGGTCCCGCACACGCTCAGGGAGCCAGGCGTGGTAAAGCTCCCTGCCGGCAACGAAATCGTAGATGATGGCCCCATTGGAGAGGACAGCAGGGGCATTCATGGGCACCCGGTCCCGATAGGGGGAGAAGGTCTGGTAGGCCCGGCCGGTGGATACGGTAAAATACCCACCCTCTGCCAAATAGTAGTCCAGGGCCTCCTTGTTCCGGCCGAAGACCACTGGCTCATTCCGCTTTTCGGTCTCGGATACGCCCCCCGCCCCGGTGATGTCGGAGCAAATGAGGGTGTCGTCAAAGTCGGTGGCCAACAGGACCCCGGTGAATTTACCCAAGAGGTTTCCTCCTTTTTCTTTCTCCTCCAAAAAAATCGTACCGCATCGCAAACCTTCAAGCGCAATGCGGTACGGGAGGAACAACGTATCGTCAAAATATCTTCCTGCTCCGGCAGTCCCCGGATCAGGTTCAAGGGACCGGGGGAAGCCATATTCCCCTGCATCTCAGCCGGACTTGCATCCAGCGCCCCTGCTATTCGATTTGTTTTATGCTTACCGATGATTATACCAGACGGCGGAGTTTTGTCAAGACCGCTTCAAACCAGTCGGGGTTTTCCGCCTCCACCGTGGTCAGCGCCCCGGTGCGGGGATGGCGGAAGGTGAGCCGTCCCGCATGGAGGCACTGGCCCGCCAGACCGGGGTAAGGCTTTCCCGGCCCATAGACCACATCCCCCAGAAGGGGGTGGCCCAGGGAGGCCATGTGCACCCTGATCTGGTGGGTCCGGCCGGTCTCCAGCCGGCACTGGACGTAGGTGTATCCCCGGAACCGCTCCAGCACCGTCCAGTGGGTGACGGCGGGCTTTCCATTGGGGTCCACCGCCATCCTCTTGCGGTCCGTGCGGTGGCGGGCAATGGGAGCGGAGACGGTGCCCTCCTCCTCCCGCAGGCCCCCGATACACACTGCCCGGTACTCCCGGTAGAGGGAGTGATCCTGGAGCTGTTCCGCCAGGGCCAGGTGGGCAGTGTCGTTCTTCGCCACGATGATAAGCCCCGAGGTGTCCCGGTCGATGCGGTGGACGATGCCGGGGCGGAGAACACCGTTGATGCCGGAGAGTGATTTTCCGCAATGATATAACAGCGCGTTGACCAAAGTGCCATCGGAATGGCCGGGGGCGGGGTGGACCACCATGCCCACAGGCTTGTTCACCACCACCACATCCTCGTCCTCAAAGCGCACGTCCAGGGGGATGTTTTGGGGGACTACGTCCAGAGGCACGGGGTCGGGGAGCTCCACTTCATAGACCGCCCCTGAGGCGGTCTTTCCGTTCTTTTTCAGGGGCTTGCCGTCCTGGGTCACCCGGCCCTCCTCCAGAAGCTTTTGGGCGGCGGAGCGGGTGAGCTCCTCCATCCGGGCGGCCAGAAACTGGTCCAGGCGGAGGCCCCCTTCCTCAGCGGTCAGCAGAATCAGTGCCATCGGGCTTCTCCAATCTGTCGTAGAAAAAGAGGACATAGATACAGAAGGCGATTCCACCGCAAACCACGCAGATGTCGGCCACGTTAAAGACGGCGAAGCGCATAAACAGGGTCTGAAACATATCGGTGACGTAGCCGAAGAGGGCCCGGTCAATGAGGTTACCCACAGCCCCGGCCAGAATCACGGACATAATAGTCTTCCCGGCAGGGTGACGGATATACCCCTTTACCAGGACCACCACGATGACCAGGGAGACAATGGCCGAAATGAGGGTGAGGAGCCAGGTGTGCTCGGAAAAGCTGGAAAAGGCGGCCCCGGTGTTCTGCACGTAGGTGAGGCCCAGAAGTCCGGGGATAAAGCCCACGGTCTCCCCCAGGGCGATGTTGGCCCGCACCAGGTACTTGACGAGTTGGTCCAGGGACACCAGAACGGCAACGAGAATGGCGTAGAGCATGGGTCAGTCCTCCTGCACGGCGATGCAGAGCTGCATATTGATGGAGCGGCGGCCCTCAGCGGCCAAAATTTTGATCTTCTCCATGCTCTCCTGGTCCAGGCGCAAGGAATAGGGCTGTGCTTGCATGGCAATTCCTCCCATGGTGTCTCTAATTGTATCTTTATGATATAGATTGAAAAGGGTCGGGCCGTACGGCGGTCATGCTTTTTTATTTGCATCTGCGTTTGCTTGACAGATGCAACGGTGGCCGGTCGAAACAAAATACTTATTTTTCTGCCTCTTCTTCCTCTCTCAGGTCGGCCACGGTGAGGGCCATCAGGTCCTCCCTGGTGGGCTTCTCCATGGCGGCCAGGCGGTCGGCCTGATGGGAGACCGCCCGCTCGAAGACGTTACGCACATCCCGGGCGTTGCCGAAGTTCTCGTCCCGGTCCTCATACAGGTCCCGGAAACCCTCCACGGCGTAAGCCTCCGCTTCTTCGTCCAAGGTATAGCCGTTCTTTTTGCACATGGAGCGGAAAATCTCCATGAGCTGGCCGCCGTCGTAGTCCTCGAAGAAGAAATATTTGTTGAACCGGCTCTCCAGGCCGGGGTTGGAGTGGATGAAGTTGTCCATCAGCTCGGTGTACCCCGCCACAATGACGATGAGGTCGGCCCGGTTGTCCTCCATCCCCTTGAGCAGGGTCTCGATGGCCTCCTTACCGAAGTCGTTGGCGTTCTCCTGGTTGACCAGGGCGTAGGCCTCGTCGATGAAAAGGACCCCGCCGATGGCTTTGGCAATGACCTCCTGGGTCTTGAGGGCGGTCTGTCCCACGAAGCCGGCCACCAAGCCGGAACGGTCCACCTCCACCATCTGGCCTTTGGAGAGGACCCCCATGGCGTGGTAAATCTTCGCCAATAACCGGGCCACTGTGGTCTTTCCCGTGCCGGGGTTGCCCATGAATACCAGGTGGAGGCTCATGGGGGGCACGGGCAGGTCCTGCTCCTGGCGGAGCTTGCGGACCTTCACCAAATTGATGAGGCTCTTCACATCGGCCTTCACCTTCTCCAGGCCGCAGAGCTCCTCCAGCTGGGCCAGAAGCTCCTCCAGGCTGGGAGCGGACTCTGTTTCCTCCTGGGGCTGGGCTTCCGCCTTTTCCTCCCCGGCGGCGACAGGGGCCGCTCCGGTAGGGACAGCGGTCTGGGTGACGAAATCCCCCGCCTGGACCCCGTGGCCTCCCCCGGCGATTCCCGCCCGGTCACAAAGGGCGGAGAGCCGGTCGGCACAGCTGTTCACAAAGGCGGCCTCTTTTTCGCTTCCCCGGTCGTCCACGGCGGCAAAAAGGAGGAGCATGAGGGTCATAAGGTCGATAAACTTTCGGGACAGGTCCTTTCCAAAGGTCCGGTCGTACTCCATCATCTTGTGGAAGAAGGGTGGAACCTGGAAGCCGGGATACTCAGCCACGGCGGTAGACAGCTCCCAGAACAGGGTGGCAGGCACCGGGTTGCCCTTGCAGTAGATGGCCCCGTAATACTCCACGTGCACCGTGGTCACCGGACTGCCGTCCGCCTGCCATACCCCCAGGGCGCAGGAGCGGAAAAAACCGTCGGCTTCCCGGGTCACGGCCAAGCGCACATCGGGCCCGGCAATGTGCCGCCGGAAGGCGGACACCCCTTCATCGTACTGCTTATGGACCGCCCCCGGCGTCATAGAACTCTTCATGGACAGCACCTTCTTTTCTTGTTAGGTGTATTATACCCACCAGAGGCCCCCGCCGTCAATGGCGGCGAGGGCTCGAAATTTGTAAACAAACTGTGAGAATCGTCGGGAGCGGTTGACGAACGCCGTAGAAAAAGATACTATAATACAAATATCTCTTTTTCTTTGGGAAAATACAAAAAAGCAGGTGACAGGAATGGCGACCAAGCAAGGTAAGGACCGCAACGCCCTCATCAAGTGTGATCACTGCGGAGAATATTACTCCGTCACTTATAAAGAGTGCCCCTTCTGCGACGAGTATGAAGAGGACTATGATGAGGACGGCCGGAGTGCCCCCCGCCATGTGGCCGGTGGCAAGCGGCTGGTGACCAACACCCGGGGGGGCGGCTATGGCCGGGGGTGGACCCCCTTCCGCATTGTCACCACCGTCCTCTCCGTGGCCGTCATCATCGCCGCCGCCTGTATCGTGTTCAGCCTCATCAAGCCCCTTGTGGACCGGGGTAACGACGTGAACCCCAACGCCACCCCC
>JAHHSF010000062.1 GCA_020025375.1 Oscillospiraceae bacterium
GAGGGGCGGGGTGGCGGGTCTTATCGGTCCGCTTCACGGAGGAAACCGTAAAGGGATTTGACTTCACAGCCTCTGCCACCTGGTTCATCTCGTCCTCGTTGTGAAGCTCCATCTTCTTCTCCCGGCCGTAGAAGTTGGCGGTGAAGGCCCCCAGGTTGGGGGCCACCCGGTCCAGCCCGACGGCGATGGTCCAGTACTCCTCGGGGACAAAGGCGCGAATCTCCTCCTCCCGCTCACAGACCAGGCGGGTGGCCACGGACTGCACCCGGCCGGCGGAGAGCCCGCGGCGAATCTTCTTCCACAGCAAGGGGGAGAGCTGGTAGCCCACAATGCGGTCCAGGATCCGTCTCGCCTGCTGGGCGTCCACCAGATCCATGTCCAGCTGACGTGGAGAGGCAATGGACTCATTGACCACCTTCTTGGTGATCTCGTTGAAGGTCACCCGGTAGACCTTGTCGTCAGGGAGCTTCAGAAGCTCTTTCAGATGCCAGGAGATGGCCTCGCCCTCCCGGTCCGGGTCGGTGGCGAGATAGACGGCTTCACTCTTCTTGGCGGACTTCTTCAGGTCAGAGATGATGTCCTCTTTCCCCTTGATGGGCTGATAGTCGGGAACAAAGCCACCCTCCACGTCCACGCCGATCTTGCTCTTTGGCAGGTCCCGAACGTGGCCCATGGAGGCCTTGACCTCAAAGCCGGGGCCCAGATATTTGCCAATGGTCTTGGCCTTGGCGGGTGACTCCACGATCACCAGATTGGTTTTTGCCATATTGGGTTTCCTCCGTTAATTCAGGCGAACGAGGGCGGAAAACCGCTTGCCTGCTTCTTCTTTGATATAGCCTCGTACTTGCAGGAGCGTCAGGGTTGACAGCACCCGCCTGGCGGGGATTTGAGTCTCCTCCACCAGCTCGTCCGGGTGGCGGGCCCGCGTTTCCAGGGCCAAAATCAGTTCCCGCTGGTCGTCGGTGAGGCTCCTCTGCTCCTGAAAGGGCATGAGGGGCTTCTCCGGCGTGGGGAGCTTTGGCTCGGCCATGGGGGTGGACTGGGCTCCCTGCAAGCGCTGTTCCTTCTCCTCCTGGGTGAGGGCCGGCCGGGCCACCTTCAGGGGGTAGCGGGAGGAGAATTCCTCCAGAATATCGGCGGCGGTGCGGACCAGCTGAGCCTCATGGGCCTGAATCAGCCGGTTGGGGGCCGTGCTCTTGGGGGCATCCACATTGCCGGGGACGGCAAAGACCTCCCTCCCCTGCTCCAGGGCGGCGTGGGCGGTGATGAGGGTGCCGCTGGTAAGGCCGCCCTCCACCACGAGAACGCCCTCGGACAGACCGCTGATGATGCGGTTGCGGGGCCGGTAATGTTCCCCCAGGTTGGGGCTGCCGGGCGGGTATTCGCTCAAAAGCACCCCGGCGGCGGCGATGTCGTCGTAAAGATAGCGGTTCTCCTTGGGGTAGGGCACATCGATGCCCCCGGCCACCACCGAAATGACGGAGCCACCCTCGTTCAGGGCGGTCCGCAGGGCAATGGTATCCAGTCCTTGGGCAATACCGGAGCAGATGACGCACCCGGCCCGGGTGAGGTCATGGACCATCTCCCGGGCGAGCTTCTCCCCATAGGGGGTGGGGTCCCGGGTACCCACCACGCCCACCACTAACTCCTCGTCAATGGGAGGCAGCTTCCCTTTCACATAGAGCAGCAGGGGCGGGTCCGGGATGTTCCGCAGGCGCTCTGGGTACTCGGCATCCTGGAGGGTCAAAAGACGCAGGCCCAGCCGGTCGCAGTCGGCCAGAATCTGCTCGGCCCCGGTCAGGCTCTTGTCGGCCAGGCTCTGCTTGCCCACCGCCGACAAGGCCTCCACCCGGTCGTACTCCCCCTGGTCGGCAAAGTAAGCCGATTCCGGCGTACCAAAGGCCTCCAGCAGGCGGACGACGGTGAGGGTTCCGATTCCCTTGCGGCCGGTCAGCCACAGCCAATATTTAAGGCTTGCCATCCTTTCACCCGCCTTCTGTTTTTATCGAAACATCTCCCACAAAACCACCCCGGCGGCCACTGCGGCGTTCAGCGATTCGCACCACTCCCGCATGGGAATCAGGAATGTGCGGCCGCACTGGTCCAGTACCTGGGGACTGACTCCCCGGCCCTCGCTCCCGATAACCACAGCGCAACGGCTCAGGTTGGCCCGCCGCACATCCTCTGCGTCCTCCCGCAGGGCGGTGGCCCACAGAGGAATGGCCGCCCGGGTCAGCTTCTCCTGTAAAGCATCAACCCTTGTCAGATATACGGGCAGGCGAAATGCCGCCCCCATGGTGGCCCGCACCACCTTGGGGGAAAATGGATCGGCGCAACCGGCCAGCAGAATAAGGCCGTCGGCCCCAAAGGCGTCAGCGGTCCGCCAGATCGTCCCCACGTTTCCGGGGTCCTGGACCCCGTCCAGGACCAGATAACGGTCCCCGGTCAGATCCTCCGGCAAATCGGTCCCTGGCCGTTTGGCCAGAAACAAGGCACCCTGGGGGGTATCAGACGGGGAGATGGATTCCATCACGTCCTCGGGGACCACCACATGGCGCACTCCCGCCGGGAGAGCGGGGTCCACCTTCTCGGTGGTGACCACAGTGGTCAGCTGGGCCCCCCAGCGGAGGGCCTCCTCCAACAGCTTCACCCCATCCCCCAGATACTCCCCGCTCTGCCGCCGGTAGGAGGCGGAGGAGGTGAGCTTGCGAATGTGGGTCATCAGGGGGTTCTGGCGACTGGTGATCCATTCTGCCTTACAAGTCATGCAATTTATCCATATCGGCGTTCCGCCCCAGGGTCACCAGGATGTCGCCGGCCTCCATCACATAATTTGCGCCGGGGGCCACCATCATCTCATGGGTCTTTGGCTTCCGCACGGCGATGACGTTCACATGGTAGGCGTTGCGCACGTCCATTTCCAGAATGGAGCGGCCCAGCCAGCTCTTTGGCGGCTGAAGCTCCATCACGCTGTAATCCTCACTCAGCTCAATATAGTTCAGGATGTTTGAGAAGGAGAGGCCCTGGGCCAGCTTGACCCCGGACTCATGCTCCGGGAAGATGACCTTGTCCGCCCCAATCTTCTCCAGCACCTTGCGATGGGTGTGACTCTGGGCCTTGCAGATAATCTGAGAAAGGCCCAGTTCCTTCAGGTTCAGGGTAATGAGGGCGCTGGTCCCCACGTCGGCCCCGCTGGCCACGATGGCGCATTGGTAGTTTCGCACCCCCAGGGCCCGCAAGACCTCCGGGTCCCGGGCATCCCCGCAGGCGGCGTGGGTCACCTCCTCGACGATAGCCTGGACCGGCTCCTCCTGGGCATCAATGGCCATGACCTCACAGCCCAGCTTACACAGTTCGGTGGCAACGGCCCTGCCAAAGCGGCCGAGACCAATCACAACAAAGGTTTTCATATACGTCCTCCTAACCAATCATTACATCAAAGGTTGGGTATTTGATGGGGTGCGCCTGCCGACTCCGATCGATCATGGCGATGGCGAAGGAGAGGGGACCCACCCGGCCCAGGTACATAAACAGAATGAGCAGTCCCCGGCTCATCTCGGAAAGCCCAGGGGTAAGCCCGGCACTCAGGCCCACCGTCCCCAGCGCGGAACCCACCTCAAAGGCACTTTGCAGGTAGGGAAGTCCGTCCAAAAGGGAGATGGTCATGGATCCGACCAGAAAAAGAACAGTAACCGCGAGGAAGAGGGTCAGCGTGTCCATCACCCGGCGATTGGAGATAGACCTGCCCCGGAGGGTGACCGCCTCCCTTCCCCGCAGACCGGACCAAAGAGCCAGGAAAAGAACGGCCAAGGTGGTGGTTTTCATGCCACCGGCGGTGGAACCGGAGGAACCGCCCACCAGCATGAGCAGGATACAGAACACAAGGGAGGAATCCTTCAGCGCAGCCTGATCAATGACAGAGAAGCCCGCCGTGCGGAGGGTCACAGACTGGAAAAAGGCGTTGAGGATCTTCTCCCACCAGGACATTTCCCCCAGGGTGTCCGGGTTGCTCCCCTCGGCCATCAGGAAAAACAGGGCCCCGCCAAAAATCAGAAAGGCGGTCACGGAAAGGACAATCTTACTGTAAATGGTAAGTCCCTTCCAGCCTCGGCACCGTAAGAGATCGTTCCATACACCAAAACCAAGGCCTCCCACCACAATGAGACACATGATGGTAATAAGGACCACCGGATGGCCCCCATAATCAGCCAGACTGCGGAAAGGGCCGTTCTGCCCCAGCAGGTCGAAGCCGGCATTGCAGAAGGCGGAAATGGAATGAAAAATCCCATACCACAGACCCTGGGCGAAGCCAAACTCAGGAATGAAGCAGGCGGCCAGAATGACGGCTCCTATCCCCTCCATAAGAAAGGTCCCCTTGAGGGCATGGCGCACCACCCGAACTACCCCATCCATGTCGGAAAGGTTCATGGTTGAAACCATGAGAAGGCGCTGGGACAGGCCGATGCGGCGGCCCAAGGCCAGGGATGCCAGGGTGACGAAGGTCATAACTCCCAGGCCGCCCATCTGGATGAGGCACAGTATGACCACCTGGCCAAAGAGGGTCCAGGTCTCCCAGGTGTCCAACACCACCAGGCCGGTGACGCAGGTGGCCGAGGTGGCGGTAAAGAGGGCGTCGAAAGCCCCCACGCTCTCCCCCGACTGGGCGGCAACGGGGAGGGTAAGAAGCAGAGTCCCCAGCAGGATGAGGCAGGCGAAGGACACGGCCACGATTCGGGTGGGATTCAGTCCCCGTCCGGAATGAAGACGGCGACGCAGCCGCTGAAGCAACATGGTCAACTCCTTTGTAAATACTGTCATCCGCGAGCAAAGGCGATCCGCTCTTGTTCGCGGATGGTGTGGACAGGCAGAACAGCATACCGGCCGAAAAACCCGCCGGTATGCTGTTCTCATTTCTCAGTCCAAAGTCTTATGGTAGAAAGAGGATGATGCCCGCTTAGTGCATCTTCGCACCCGCGGGAATCCGATCATCCAGCATCAGCAGGTTCAGGCCCTCTCTGCCGTCCTCCTCGTGGACTGCGGAAATCAGCATACCGCAGGAATCAATGCCCATCATTTTGCGAGGAGGCAAATTCACGATGGCAACGGCCGTCTTGCCAATCAGCTCTTCCGGCTCGTAATACTCATGGATTCCGCTGAGGATGACCCGGTCCGTGCCGGTGCCGTCGTCCACAACAAACTTGAGGAGCTTCTTGCTCTTGGGCACGGCGACGCAGTCCTTAATCTTCACCGCCCGGTAATCGGACTTGGCAAAGGTATCAAAGTCCACCATTTCCTCGAAGAGAGGCTCAATCTTCACCTTGGAGAAATCCACGGCGGTCTCTGCCTTCTTGGCGGGAACGGCGGGAGCATCCAGGGGCTTCATGGTGGGGAAGAGGATGACTTCCCGGATGGTGTCGCTGTTGGTCAGGAGCATGACCGCCCGGTCGATGCCAATGCCCATGCCGCCCGTGGGGGGCAGACCGTACATGAGGGCGTTGATATAGTCGTCGTCCATCATGCCGGCCTCATCGTTGCCCGCGTCCCGGAGGGCGATCTCATGCTCGAAACGGCCCCGCTGGTCGATGGGGTCGTTCAGCTCAGAGAAGGCATTGGCGAACTCAGCGTGGTTGATGAACAGCTCGAACCGCTCGGTGAGGCGGCTGTCCTGGGGGGATCGCTTGGACAGAGGGGAGACCTCCACGGGGTACATTGTGATGAAGGTGGGCTGAATCAGCTTCTCCTCCACCCGCTGGTCGAAGGCCTCATACAGGGCGGTGCCCCAGGTGCGCTCACAGCCCTCCAGGTCGATGCCCTTGGCCTCAGCGGCCTTACAGGCCTCCTCGTCGTCGGAGACGACGCTGAAATCCACCCCCACATATTCGCGGACGGCATCAATCATGGTGAGCCGCCGCCAGCCGGGCGTGAGGTCGATCTTAGTGCCCAGCCATTCAACTTCGTAGCTCCCCAAAATCTCCTTGGCGGCGGAGGAGAGGATGCCCTCGGCAATGTCCATCATATCGTGGAAGTCGGCGTAGGCCTCATAGAGCTCAATGGAGGTGAACTCGGGGTTGTGCTTGGGGTCCATGCCCTCGTTGCGGAAGATGCGGCCGATCTCGTATACCCGCTCAAAGCCGCCCACCACCAGGCGCTTCAGGTGGAGCTCGGTGGCGATACGCATATACATGTCGATATCCAGAGTGTTGTGGTGGGTGATAAAGGGCCGGGCGGTGGCACCGCCGGAGATGGTGTTCAGAACAGGGGTCTCCACCTCCATATACTTTCGCTCGTCCAGATACTTACGCACGTGCTTGATAAAAGCGGTGCGAATCTCAAAGGTACGGCGCACGTCAGGATTCACAATGAGGTCCACATAGCGCTGACGGTACCGGGTCTCCCGGTCGGTGAGACCGTGGAACTTCTCAGGCAGGGGGAGCAGGGACTTGGAAAGCAGGGTGACGGAGTGAGCCTTCACGGAAATCTCGCCCCGCTTGGTCTTAAAAATCTCGCCCTGGACACCCACGATATCGCCGATGTCCAACTTCTTAAACTTAGCAAAGGCCTCCTCGCCCAGCTCGTCGATACGGACATAGAGCTGGATGCGGCCGTCGGCATCCTGCATATCGCAGAACACGGCCTTGCCCATGCCACGCTTGGACATGAGGCGACCGGCCACGGCGGTCATGGTACCCTCCAGGGCCTCGAAGTTGTCGATGATCTCCTTGGAGCGGGCCTTTACGTCGTACTTGGTGAGCCGGAAGGGGTCCTCCCCCGCCGCCTGGAGGGCGGCCAGCTTGTCGAGACGAATCTGGTGGAGCTGGGATACGCTCAGCTCCTGCTCAGGGGCCTGATTCTTAGTCTGATCTGACATTTTTCTCTCTCCTTTTTGCCGAAACGGTTAGCGGGAAATCTTCAAAATCTCATAACGAATGGTACCGATGGGGGCCTCGTAGGAGACCTTCTCCCCTTCCTTGTGGCCCAGCAGAGCCCGGCCAAAGGGAGACTCCTCGGAGATGCGGCCGTTCATGGGGTCGGCCTCCTGAGAGCCAACCAGCTGGTAGGTCTCCTCGTCCCCAGTGTCCAGGTCCTTCACGTCAATGGTACAGCCCATGTGGGCGGTGTCATTGCTCTCATCCTCTTCAATGATGACGTAGTTCGCCAGGACGTTCTCCACCTCAGCAATGCGGGAATAGAGCTTGCCCTGCTCGTTTTTCGCCTCGTCATACTCGCTGTTCTCGCTCAGATCGCCGAAAGAGCGGGCCTCCTTGATCTGGTCGGCCACCTCTTTCTCCCGGACGGTCTTCAAATAATTGAGCTCCTTTTTCAGCTCTTCCAGACGCTCAGCGGTCAGTTTGAATTCCTTAGCCATGACGTGCAAATCCTCCTAAAAATCCTGTCTTTCGACAGGTCTGTTCCTTCATTCGCGGCCTTGAGGGTATCCTCCGGCACGTTAATTTCAATATTATATGTAGTTTACCACTG
>JAHHSF010000063.1 GCA_020025375.1 Oscillospiraceae bacterium
TCCTAAAACATGGCGTTACAGTCCATACTATGCCGGGAAGCGTGTTTTGCCCTACTTGTGTCTTTCAATAGAATATGGTAAAATACGATGATATTTTAAGAACACCTCTTTAACAAAGGAGAACGCCGATATGTTGGAGATCAAAAACCTCTGCTTCTCAGTGGAGGGCGAAAACGGCAAAAATGAGATTCTGAACGATGTGAACCTGACGGTGGAGGACCACAAATTCGTGGTCATCACCGGGCCCAACGGGGGCGGCAAGACCACCCTGGCCAAGGCCATCATGGGTCTGGTGCAGCCCACCAGCGGACAGATTCTGTGGAACGGCACCGACATCACCCACCTGAGCATCACCGAGCGGGCCCGCCTGGGGGTGAGCTACGGTTTCCAGCAGCCTCCCAGGTTCAAGGGCATGAAGGTCCGAGACCTGTTGGCCCTGGCCGCCGGGAACGATCCCCTTACCCGCACCGAGGAGTGCCAGTACCTGAACAAGGTGGGCCTCTGTGCCGGGGACTACATCGACCGGGATGTGGACACCTCCCTCTCGGGCGGCGAGGTCAAGCGCATCGAGATCGCCACCATCCTGGCCCGGAAGGCCGGGCTCATGATCTTTGACGAGCCTGAGGCAGGCATCGACCTCTGGTCCTTTGCCAAACTCACCGAGACCTTCCGCACCATCCATGACAAGCAGGAATCCACCCTGCTCATCATCTCCCATCAGGAGCGCATCCTGAACCAGGCCGACGAGATTGTCATGATTGCCGACGGGGCGGTGACCTGCCACGGCCCCAAGGAAGAGATTTTCCCCACCATCCTGGCCAACACCGCGGCGGTGGGTTGCAGCTTTTTGGAGGAGGGAAATTGATGAACAGCGTTGATATGAATCTGCTCCGGGCCATCGCCGACCTGGAGACCGTGCCCCAGGGGGCTTACAACCTCCGGAAAAACGGTGCCCTGGACGGGCGGCACAACACCGCCAATATTGAGATCGTCACCAAGGCCGAGCCCGGCAAGCCCGGCATCGACATCCGCATCAAGCCTGGCACCAAAAACGAGTCGGTCCACATCCCGGTCATTATCACCGAGACCGGCATGAAGGACATGGTCTACAACGACTTTTTCATCGGCGAGGACTGCGATGTGACCATCGTGGCCGGTTGCGGCATCCACAACAGCGGCTGTGAGACCAGCCAGCACGACGGCATCCACACTTTCTATGTGGGCAAGAACGCCCGGGTCCGCTATGTGGAGAAGCACTACGGCGAGGGCGAGGGCACCGGTGCCCGCATCCTCAACCCCCAGACCGTTGTCTATCTGGAAGAGGGAGCCTATATCAATCTGGAGACTACCCAGATCAAGGGCGTGGATTCCACCAAGCGGTACACCAAGGTGGTGGCTGGGAAGGATGCCGAGGTGGTGGTCACCGAAAAGCTCCTCACCCACGGCAAGCAGTATGCCGAGAGTGAGATGGATGTGATCCTGGACGGGGAGGGGGCCACCGGCCGCATCGTCTCCCGCTCGGTGGCCCAGGACCAGTCCGAGCAGATCTTTTACCCCCGCGTGGTGGGCAACGCCTCCTGCTTCGGCCATGTCCAGTGCGACTCCATCCTCATGGGTACCGCCAAGATCAAATCCATCCCTGCCATCGACGCCCAGCACCCCGACGCCCAGCTTATTCACGAGGCCGCCATCGGTCGCATCGCCGGGGACCAGATTTTGAAGCTCATGACCCTGGGCCTCACCGAGAAAGAAGCGGAGGAGAAGATTCTCAATGGCTTCCTGCAATAAGAGTGTCTACGAGCGGTTCCTGGCCCATGAGGCCGGGCGGGATAATCCCTTCGCCAGCCATATGGGCATTCAGATCGTGGCCCTGAGCGCAGAGGGCTGTACCGGGGTGATGACCCTTCAGCCCTACCATCTTAACCCCAACAACGGGGTCCACGGCGGAGCTCTCTATACCCTGGGGGACAACGTGGCGGGCACTATGGCCCTCACCTGGGGCCTGGACCACTTCGGCAAGACGGTGGATGAGCTCTCGGTCACCACCGTGACCGGAACCCTGAACTTTCTCCGCCAGGTCCATGGGACCCGGGTCGTGGGCCGGGCTACCCCCCGGAAGATGGGCAGGACACTGGCCGTCCTGGACGTGAGCCTCACGGATGACCAGGGCAAGGAGACCTGCTCCGGGACCTTTACCTTCTACTACGTGGACCGGGAGCGGTTCGTAAAGGATTGATTCAGTAAAAACGGGAGCGCTACAAAGATTTCTTTTGTAGCGCTCCCGTCAGCTTGTCGAAAAACACCCAAATGATGCCCTGGGTCAGGCCCTGTCCGGCCAGGCAGTCGGCGCGCTGGCCTGAAAAACATTGATGCCGAGGCTCTCATTCAGCTCGTTTACCGGGCCTTCGCCCGGCTCATGTTCACCGCCTTCGCCGACATGGACAGAAGCAACAGGCACAAGACCAACGCCGGCCACAGAGAGGCCCCTTTTTTTATCTTCTTCATTACAAAATGTTCTCAGAAAGGTTTGCCGCAACAAAAAAACCGCCCACTGAAACACCAGCGGACGGCTTTCGCCTGTTTATTCAAGATCCCAGTCAGCGTAGTCGTCATACTCCGAGGGGTAGGAACAGTGGCAACCGACGGTCTTTTCCTTCACCTTGCCGGTAAGGGAGCAGAAGAATTCCGCGATCTTATCCCAATAGGCCACGACGCAACAGGCCAGAGCGGCGGTGGCCAGGGAGGCGGCGACGATTTTCAGCACAAAGCGGGCGATTTTCATAACAATACCTCCAATGTAGGCAAATAGTTGGGATGGCTTTCTTATAGTTTACACGATTTGCACGGAAATTACAATGGGAGAGGGGAACTTTTCTCCTTGTATTTTTACTCCATATGCAGTACAATAATACTGAATAATTACGAGTACAAGAATACTTCCCAAAGGAGGTTTCCTTATGAAAGTGCAAACGGAACGAGGCGTCATCCGCATCAGCAGTGATGTATTTACCAATATTACCGGTGCCGCCGCAACCAACTGCTACGGCGTGAAGGGTATGGCCGTCCGCTCCAAGACCGACGGCCTGGTTCACCTGCTCCGTCGGGAATCCATGTCCAAGGGTGTCAAGGTTACCGCCAACGAGGATGGCTCGGTCTCCATCGAGCTTCACATCATCGTGGATAACGGGGTGAACCTGACCGCTGTGTGCCGTTCCATTATGAGCGAGGTCCGCTATGTGGTCAGCCGCACCACCGGCGCCGAGGTCCGCTCGGTGGACGTGTGCGTGGACTCCATGGTCATTGGATGAGAACAGAAAGGAATTTGCCGACATGACGACTAAGATTGACGGTGCCATGCTTTCCCGTATGGTCATCCATGGCGCGGCCTGTATCAACGCCGAGAAACAGGGCGTGAATGAACTCAACGTGTTCCCCGTCCCCGACGGAGACACCGGGACCAATATGTCCCTCACCATCGCCGCCGCCTCCACCGAACTGAAAAAGAAAAAGCCCGCCACCGCCGGAGAGGCCGCCGCGGTGACTGCCTCCGCCCTTTTGCGGGGGGCCCGGGGCAACTCCGGCGTGATCCTATCCCTCCTTTTTCGAGGCTTTTCCAAGGCCGTGAAGGAGAAGGAGACCATCGACGGCCGGGATTTTGCCATCGCCCTAGACTTCGGCGTGGCTGCCGCCTATAAGGCGGTCATGAAGCCCGCCGAGGGCACCATCCTCACTGTTTCCCGCCTCTCCGCCCGCCGGGCTGCCGAGGCCGCCCGGGAGAACGACGAGTTGGAGTTTATTCTGGAGGAGGCCCTCAAGGAGGGCCACCTGGCCTTGGCTGAAACCGTGAACCAGAACCCTGTCCTGAAGAAGGCAGGGGTGGTGGATGCCGGAGGTAAGGGCTTCCTCATCATCCTCCAGGGGATGTTGGACGAACTCCGGGGTGAGTCCATGCCCGAGGATGAGGCGACCCAAGTCCAGGAGAAGGCTGATTTCGCCACCCTTACCGACGAGGAGATCACCTTCACCTTTGACACCGTCTTTATTGTGCGGAAGACCGGCAAGGCCATCGAGCCCTTCCGTGCCTATCTGAACAGTATCGGTGACAGTCTGGTCATCGGCGAGGACGACGAGGCCTTCAAGGTCCACGTTCACACCGACATCCCCGGAGCCGCCCTCACCGAGGCCCAGAAGTACGGTACCCTGGAGCTGGCCAAGATTGAGAATATGCGTACCCAGTACGAGGACATGGCCGCCGGCCGGGCCCCTCAGAGCACCGACGACCTGGATATGGAGGAGAGCGCTGTTACCGCTGAGCCCGCCGCTCCCGCCCATGCCGCCCCCGAGAAGAAGTACGGCTTCGTCTCGGTCTGCGCCGGCGCTGGCCTGGAGGCCGTGTTTACCGATTTGGGCGTGGACGCCCTGGTGGGCGGGGGGCAGACCATGAACCCCTCCACCGAGGATATTCTGAAGGCGGTCAACGCCACCCCCGCCGAGATCGTCTACGTCCTCCCCAACAACAAGAACATCATTATGGCCGCCGAGCAGTGCGTGCGCCTGTGCGAGGACAAACAGGTGGTGGTCCTGCCCACCAAGACCGTGCCCCAGGGCATTGCCGCCATGCTGGCCGTAGACCCCGAGGCCCAGGAGGGGGAGAATACCGCCGCCATGACCGAGGCCATTGCGCGGGTCCATACCAGCCAGATCACCTACGCCGCCCGGAATTCCGACTTTGACGGGTTCCAGATTACCGAGGGCGACTACCTGGCCCTGGCCGAGAGCCAGCTCTTCGGCACCGACAAGGATCTGGTCACCCTGCTGGAAAAGTTGGCCCAGGCCGAGCATCAGCAGAATGCCGAGTTTATCAACATCTTTTATGGCGAGGATGTCACCGAAGAGGACGCTCAAATTGCCGTGAAGATCTTTCAAAACGCCTGCCCCGGGGCTGAGGTCTCCCTCCTCCCCGGCGGCCAGCCCGTCTATTATTACATGATCTCCGCAGAATAAGCGGAGGCATGGAAAAGCCGGAGCGCGTCAGCGCTCCGGCTTTTTGTTTTCAGGCGCTGGGGGCGGCAGATATGCCGTCCGCAGCCCGACATTCCCCCGCCCCCGGCAGGAGCATGGTGAACCGGCTCCCGATTCCAACCCGGCTCACCACCTCAAAGGAGCCGCCGTGGCGTTCCACGATCCACTTGGCAATGGATAGCCCCAGCCCCGTCCCACCGGTCTGACGAGTCCGGGACTCGTCGGTGCGGTAGAACCGCTCAAAGATGTGGGGCAGGTCCTGGGCAGAGACCCCCTGGCCTTCGTCCTCAACCGAAAAGGCGACTTTGCCCTCCTTCAGGCGGACGTCTACCAGGATTTGGCCTCCCATGGGGGAGTATTTTACTGCATTGTCAATGAGGACCCGGGCAGCTTGCTTGATAAGGGCCGGGTCTGCCACGATGGGCACCGCAGTCTCCCAGCGGCCCTCAAAGGTGTGGGTCTGGTCGATTATCTGGGCCTCCTTGATGAGCTGGCTGGCCACGGCAGTCAGATCGAAGGGCTCGGGGTGAAGGGCGGTGGTGTTATTGTCTCCCCGGGCCAGGAAGAGCAGCTGCTCCACCAGGTTCTGCATGGTGACCGACTCGGCCTTGATGGCGTCGATGGCCTCCTGGAGGGCGGTGGGGTCCTTCTTCCCCCAGCGGTCCAGCATATCGGCGTACCCTTTCACCACGGCAATGGGGGTGCGGAGCTCGTGGCTGGCATCCGACACGAAGCGGGCCTGGGACTGATAGGCCCGGTCGATTCGCTCCAGCATGGCGTTGATGGCCTCGGTGAGGGCGGTCATCTCCTTCTGGGCCCCCACAACCTGGATGCGCCGATCCAGATGGCTGGAATTGATTTCATCCAGCTTGCCCGCAAGGTCTCGCAGCTCCTGGTGGGAAAAGGTGGTCATGCTCCCCAGCTTGGAGGCGGCGGCGGCAAGCTCCTGGATGGGACGCAGGGTGCGGGAGAGGGTCCCGGCGTTGCAAAAGAGGTTCAGAAGCAGAGCCAGACCCTCCCAGATGAGAAGGCAGAAAAGGGCGGTCTTTAGCCCGTTCAGGGAGCCGCTGAGGTCCATTTCAATGGTGTAGGGCACCCCGGTCCGGGTGGTCCTCTCCTGCCGGAGAAGAGGCGGCTCCAAGCTCCACCAGACCCCCCAGCACATAAACTGCCCCTGGGCGGGGCGGTTCAGGGCCTCCACCCGGTAATCACCAGTCTCCATCCAGAGGGTGGCCTCGGGACCGGGAACGCCCCGCTCCTCCACCAGGACGGCCACCTCGTTCCCCAGATTGTCGGCCCGCCGGAGGGTCCAGCCCCCCGCCAGCAGGAGGAGTATCAGGTCCAGGGTGACAAAGATTCCCAGCATGCGGAGGAAGAGCTTTCCGTTGAGACGGAACACCAGGGAGGATTTCACCCGTTCCACCTGGCTCTTTGACATGCTTCTCCCTCCTTTTTCGTACGATTACAGCTATGTCCGTAATCCATTGATACTGCTATGTTTTGGCGTTTTTCTCATGGCTGGACGTATAAACAAGGAAGGAGGTTTTATTTCATTCCTCCTCCTTGATGACATAGCCCACCCCACGGACGGTGTGGATGAGCTTGATGCCGAAGGGGTCGTCCAGCTTGGAGCGGAGGAAGGAGATATAAACATCCACCGCGTTGGTCTCCCCCACAAAGTCAAAGCCCCACACATGGTCCAAAAGGCCCTCCCGGCTGATGACCCGCCCCTTGTTGGCCAGCAGGTAGCGGAGCAGGTCAAATTCCCGCCGGGTCAGTTCCACCTCGGTCTCCCCCACCGTGACCCGGTGGCGGCTCACATCCAGGGTCAGGGGACCCGCGGTGAGGATTTCCTCCGCCGGAGGGGGGACGGCAGCCTCCCGCTTCCGCAGGGCGGCCCGGATGCGGGCCAACAGCTCCTCGATGGCAAAGGGCTTGGTGATGTAGTCGTCCGCCCCCGAGTTCAGGCCGGAGACCTTATCCGGCACGGAGTCCCTTGCGGTCAACATAATAACTGGCATCTGGCTTTCTTTTCTGATGCGGCGCAAGACTTCCATCCCATTCAGCGTGGGTAACATAATATCGAGAAGCACCAGATCAAACTCCCCGGACAGGGCCTTTTCCAGTCCCGTCCGGCCATCGAAAGCCTTGGCGACCTCGTAGCCCTCGTAGCGGAGTTCCATCTCCACCATGCGGGCCAGTTTTTCCTCGTCTTCCACCAATAAAATTCGTTCGGCCATGGCTTACTCCTCCTTGACCAGTTCATACCGGCAATTCATGAAAAGCCCCACGATGAGCAGGGGGACGGTAATCCATGGGACGAAGACAATCAGAATCAGCACCACCCATAGGGGGATGGCGCTCACCGTACGGCCGCCCCGGAGTACCTG
>JAHHSF010000064.1 GCA_020025375.1 Oscillospiraceae bacterium
GTCGGGGAGGGGGCAGCCGTGGGCACGCCGTCTCCGGCGCAGGCAGACAGGATTACGCTCAGTGCGGCGGTCAGAAGCAGGGCCGCCATGCGGGTAGTTTGTTTCATCGGATCTTCCCCTTTCGGCTCCGCTTCGGGGGACGGTAGCGGCCCTTGCGGTGGTTGCGCTCAATGACCTTCTGGAAGCCGTTTTTGGAGCCGCGCCCCTCCTGGGGCCGGGACCGCCGCTCCCGAAGGGGGACGATACGCCCCTCTTCATCCAGAAGGACGAAGTCCACCTGGCCAAGGCCGCCGTTGGCGGCGGCGCAAAGGACGGGGAGAGTCATGCCGAAAGAGTACTGACGGCCGGTGTGCTCCCCCACCAGGGTCATGTGGGTCTCGTTGTAAATATAAAAATCGTCCGGCAGGGCCCGTACGGGCAGAAGGCCATCCACCCCATTGGGCAGGGTGAGGAAGAGGCCGAAGGAGGTCACCCCGGACACGGTGCCCAGGAAGGCTTCCCCCACATGGTCCTCCATGTATTCGGCCAGGTAGAGTTTCTCGATGTCCCGCTCGGCGGTCATGGCGGCCACCTCCCGCTCGGAGGACTGTATGGCCGCCGTCTTGCAGAAATTGGACAGCTTCCGCAGGGCGGTCTCGCTGGTCTTACCCGTCAGCTCGGCGGTGAGCACCCGGTTCACCATCAGGTCGGGGTAGCGACGGATGGGGGAGGTGAAATGGCAGTAATAGTCGGCGGCCAAGCCAAAGTGGCCCAGGTTCTCCGGGGAGTAGCTGGCCTTCATCATGGTCCGCAGGACCAGCATATTCATCAGGGCTTCCTGCTCCGTCCCCTTGCTCTTTTTCAGCAGGGACTGGAATACCCCGTGGCTGGCGTTCCTTACCTCGTAGCCCAGGGGGGCCAGCATCTGCCGCAGGGCGTTGACCTTTTCCGCGCTGGGAGCTTCGTGGATGCGGTAGACGGCGGGCAGGCCCCGGTCGGCCAGGTGCTTTGCCACCGTCTCGTTGGCCAGGAGCATCATGGATTCAATGATGCCCTCGGACTGGCCCGCCCCCTTCTGAAGCACCTCCACAGGCTTGCCTTCCCGGTCGCAAAGAATACAGCGTTCGCTGGTCTCCAGGTCCAGCGCCCCCCGGCGATGGCGCTTGGCCTGGAGCTTCCTGTCCAGGGCGGCCAGGCCCTTCAGGGTGGGCAGGAGAGCTTGATACCGCGCCTCCAGCTCGGCTCCGCCTTCCCCGGCCAGAAGGAGGTTGCACACCTTGTAGGTCATCCGCTCGTGACTGCGAATGACCGAGCGGGAGATGTGGTAGCTTTTCACGTCCCCCGCCGAATCCACCGTCATAAAGCAGGTGAGGGTGAGCCGGTCCACCCCCGGGTTCAGGGAGCAGATACCGTTGGACAGGGCAGTGGGGAGCATGGGGGCCACCCGGTCGGCAAAGTACACCGAGGTTCCCCGGTCAAAGGCCTCCCGGTCCAGGGCCGAGCCCTGTTTCACGTAGTGACCCA
The DNA here is from genome assembly GCA_020025375.1 of Oscillospiraceae bacterium. Classification (GTDB taxonomy): domain Bacteria; phylum Bacillota; class Clostridia; order Oscillospirales; family Oscillospiraceae; genus JAHHSE01. The sequence goes on from JAHHSF010000064.1 coordinate 1,504, forward strand.
CGTCAGCGATGTGGACCCCCAGGGTCACGGTACCGTCCCCGTTCTCGGTGAGAGAGACTGCGTCATCGAAGTCCTTGGAGGTGTCCCCATCAATGGTAAAGGTATAAAGCGCCCGTAGGTCGTCCCGGCCCCGGAGGTCGGCATCAGAGACCTCCATGGGGACTTGGGCGGCGGCGGCTTCCGCCTCCGCCGGGAACTCGGTGTAGATGTGTTTTTCCTCCAGAATGGCTTTTGTGGCGCTCTCCCGGGTGGGGAGGGCGTGAAGCTTTTCTCGTTTTCGTTCCATATCGTTCCTCGTTTTTTGTGTGGTCAGAGCTGTTTTATTATTCCCCAAAAACAAAAAACGTCCTCCACAAGGAAGGACGTTTTTGCCGCTTGCTTAGATAAGGGATAGGGCCAGGACAAGCACAATGAAGAGGATGGCGACGTACTTGGTCCAGCGGGCCAGCTTGGCATCCCAGCTCTTGGCCTTGTTCTTGGCCAGGAAAGTGTCCATGCCGCCGGCGATGGCACCGGACAGACCGGCGCTCTTACCGGACTGAAGCATGACGACAACAATTAAAATCAGGGAAACAATGACAACCAAAGCGGCGAGAACAGTCTGCATTTCGCATCTTCCTTTCAACGCCCAATGGGCGAATCTGACATGATTTGCAGGGCCTATCAGCCCAGTGTGCAGACTACTATATCATATTGTGCAGAAAAATGCAAGTCTAAGTTTTGTGCTTCCACCCAAAGTATTGTAAACAGTATTTAGAGGAATCCGGGTACAGGAAATAAGGTCTTGCCTCTGGACTTCCTGAAAAAACCATGCTATAATTTTCTGGCCGGGCGGTACATTTCACAGTCCGGCCAATTTTTGTATGAAATGGGGATGCCTCCATGAGTACGACCATGGGAACCCTTGTGAATCTGGCCATCTACGTGGGCCTTGTCGTCGTGGGCGCCGTCATCGGCTCCCGCCCCTTCGTCCGGGAGAGAGACCTGCCCTGGCTGGGCAAGTTCCAGTTCCTGGCCCTCATTATTCTGATCACCGCTCTGGGCGTGAAGCTGGGGGCCAACGACGAGGTGGTCTCCTCCCTGGGGAGCATCGGCCTGTCCGCCCTCCTGCTCACCGTGCTGGCCATCGCGGGGTCCATCCTCTGTGTGATGCTCCTGCGAAAATTCGTTCTGAAACTGGACCACCTGGGCCTGCCTGCCTCTGCCCAGGCCCAGGAGGAGGAATGCGCCGGGGCGGCCGAAAAGGTGGACAACTCCAGTACCTTTATCATTGTGGGTGCGGTCATCGTAGGGATGCTGGCCGGGCGGTTCCTTTTCCCCCCGGCAGTGAGCGAGGCCTGCGGCCCTGTCATCGACTTCGGCCTGTACCTGCTCCTCTTCCTTGTCGGCGTGGACATGGGCAAGCAGGGCGGCGTGTGGGATTCTATCCGCCAGGCCGGCTTCGGGGTCCTGCTGGTTCCCGTGGCCGTTGTCATCGGCACCTTTGCCGGGGCCGTCGTGGCCGGGCTTTTCCTCCCCATGGGGGTGAAGGATACCGTGGCCGCCTCCGCAGGCTTCGGCTGGTACTCCCTGGCCCCCACCCTGCTGGAGGGCTACTCCCTCTCAGTGTCGGCGGTGGCCTTCCTCTCCAACGTCATGCGGGAAATCTTCTCCATCCTCCTGGTCCCGGTCATCGCCAAAAAGCTGGGCTATGTGGAGGCGGTGGCCCCCTGCGGCGCCACCGCTATGGACACCCTCTTGCCCATGGTAGTGGGAGCCACCAGTGAGCGCATCACCATCTATTCCTTTGTCTCCGGCGTAGTTCTTTCCCTGGCCGTTCCCGTCCTGGTGCCCACCATCGTGGCATTGCCGTTTTAACCATAAAGGCCCAGGCCCCATGAACTGCCCCAAATTGTACGACAGCACAAAAAAGCCCCTTTTGCAGGCAATATTAAGTTTTAAGTGGAGTGGTGCAGCGACAGCTGCACCACTCCTGTTTTTGCGCAGGCCGGACAAAAATCATGGCAAGGGTCTTTTCCTTACGGCGTGATGAGCTTGGTGGCGGACTGGAGCGCCTGCACGATGTCGTACATATTGCTCACCGTTCCCACCCGGAGCTTCTCGGTGAGGCCAAAGTAGTTCAGGCAGGTGCCGCAGACCAAAATCTCGCACCCCTTGTCCTGGAGGGCGGTGAGGCCTTCGATGACCTGCTCCTCCCCCAGGGTGGGGAGAAGCACGCCGCCGTTGAGGAAGAGGAGGACGGAGGGGGGGACCTCCTCTTGGGACAGGGTGTAGAGGAACATCTTCATCAGAGTTCGGCCCAGGGCATCGTTCCCCTGGCCGAGGGTCTCCCGGCTGATCAGGACGGCGGTGCCGCACCCAGCGGGGGAACAGGCAGGGGCGGTCCCAACCCCGGCGATGACCACAGAGAAGCCTCCCTCGGTCTCCGTGGGGGTGGCGGAAAGACCACGGCCCATGGCCAGGCGGGTGAGGTTTTCCACGGCGATGGGGTTGTCCACCAGGACAGTGAGGACGGTCTCGCCCTCGTCCAGGGCCTGCTTGGCCAGTATCACCGGCATGGGGCAGGGTTTGCCCATTGCGTTGACCAGTTTCATATCGCGGCCTCCATGTATACTTGCGCTCCCTATCTGGAACGACTATAATAGAACCATGAAAAAGAATGAATATTATATGCTGTCCTTCCAAAGCACCCATGCCGCCATGGGGGCGGAGCGGGCCTTGGGCCCGGTGGTCCCGGTAAAGACCATGCCCACCCTTCGGCAGGTCTCGGCCAGCTGCGGTGTCTCCCTGCGGGTGGAGCCAAGGCACTGGCCAGCCCTGCGTGCCTTTTTGGAATCGGACGGCCTGGCCCGTGAGGACTATCTCCTCTTCCGGGTGGAGGATGGGATAGCCCATCCGTTGACCTTATCGTAGCAGAGAACGGGGAGATTTGCAAGGGAGGAGGACCTATGAAACCCATCTATCTGGACAACGCCGCCACCTCCTTCCCCAAGCCGATGGAGGTTGGCCCCGCCATGCTGCGCTACCTACAGCAGGAGGGGGCCCCCGTGGGCCGCGCGGCCTATGCCGCCGCCCGCCGGGCGGACGGCGTGGTCTACGACCTGCGGGAGCGGCTCTGCCGCCTCTTCCACTTTGCCCATCCCGACCACGCGATTCTCACCTCTGGGGCCACCTTCGGGCTGAATCTGGTCCTCCGAGGGGCCTTGTGCAAGGGCGGGCACTGTATCGTCTCCGCCCTGGAGCACAACGCCGTTATGCGGCCCCTGAACCAGCTGGCCGACCTGGGGGTGACCTTCGACCGAATCCCCTGTAACGGCGAGGGGCGGATGAATCTGGCCGCCCTCCCCAGCCTCTTCCGGCCGGACACCAAACTGGTGGTCATCGCCCACGGCTCCAACCTCTGCGGCGTGGTGCAGGATCTGGCCGGGGTAGCGAAGCTCTGCCGGGAGCGTGGCGTGCCTCTGGTGGCTGACTGCGCCCAGACGGCGGGGCACTTAGACATCGACATGACCGGCTTGGGCCTTTCTGCCCTGGTGGTTCCCGGCCACAAGGGCCTTCTTGGCCCCGGCGGGGTGGGGAGCGTCCTCCTGGACCCGGCCTTTGCCAAGAGAATACCGCCCCTCATCGCCGGTGGGACCGGAAGCCGGTCCGATTTGGAGACCCAGCCCCACCTCATGCCCGACCGCTTTGAGTCCGGCACTCCCAATGTGCCGGGGATCTACGGCCTGAACGCCAGTCTGGAATTTTTGGAGTCGGTGGGGCTGGACAAGATTCGGGCCCACGAGGTGGCGCTCATGGAGCGGTTCCTGGCCGGGATGGAGGGGGTGGAGGGAGTCCGCCTCCTGGGCCCAAAGACCACGGAAAACCGGGTAGGGGTCTTTGCCTTGGATTTTGAGGGGAAGGACAACGCCGAGGTGGCCTTCCGGCTGGAAACGGAGTACGGGATTTTGACCCGCTGCGGCCTCCACTGCACGCCCGCCGCCCATAGGACTCTGGGCACCTACCCCCAGGGAGCGGTGCGGTTCTCCTTCAGCTGTTTTACCACAGGGGACGAAGTGGATGCTGCGATTCAAGCGGTCAAGGCCATATAAAGAGAGAGCAGGTTTCCATTCGGAAACCTGCTCTTCTTTCTTTCGAATCGGGGATTGTGGGCTCCTTTTCAAAAGGAAACGCTGCAACTTCAAATTTATTGAGAGCCATACCGGGAACAGAACGATGGGTGAGACTATTTCAAACGAATTCGCTTCCCGCCGGTGTACCTGGTCACCACACCCACCCTCTGGGCGGTGGGGACGGCGGGCTTGAGCGCCTCGAAGAGGGCCTCCGCCGCCTCCGGCGCGACCGCCATGAGCAGGCCGCCGGAGGTCTGAGGGTCGTACAGCAGGTCTTGGACCGCCAGGGGGACCTCTCCGGCGTCCACCTGGTCCTGAGCGAAGCGGCGGTTGCGGTAAAGCCCTTCGGGAAGGATGCCCGTCCGGGCCAACTCCAACGCCTCCTCCAGGAAGGAAATGCCCTTGGTGTCCAGCTCCACCGCAGTGTCGGAACCCAGGGCCATTTCAAGCGTGTGCCCCAGCAGGCCGAAGCCGGTCACGTCGGTGCAGGCGTGGACCTCATGGCGGACCATCACGTCCCGGGCCCCTTTGTTCAGGGTAGTCATAAGGGTCCGGGCGGTCTCCAGCCCCGCCGGGGAAAGGAGTCCTGCCTTCCCGGCGGTGGTGAGCACCCCGATGCCCAGGGGCTTGGTGAGAAAAAGCACGTCCCCCGGCTTTGCCCCGCTGTTGGTAAGCATCTTGTCCGGGTGGACAAAGCCGGTGACCGACAGGCCGTACTTTGGTTCCGGGTCAAAGATGCTGTGCCCCCCGGCCAGGACCGCTCCAGCCTCGTAGACCTTCTCGCAGCCGCCCCGCAGAATGGCGTGGACCGCCTCCCGAGGGAGGTCCTGGGGCACGCAGAGGAGGTTGAGTGCGGTCTTGGGTTCGCCCCCCATGGCGTATACATCGGAGAGGGCGTTGACGGCGGCGATCTGCCCAAAAAAGTAGGGGTCGTCGTCGATGGGGGGGAAGAAGTCCACGGTCTGGACCAGGGCCAGTCCGGAGCTTACCCGGTAGACGGCGGCATCGTCGCTCCGGTCGAAGCCCACCAGCAGGTCCGGGTCCCGCCGGGCGGGCAGACCCTCCAGAAGCTGGGCCAGGGTCCCGGCTCCCACCTTGGCTCCGCACCCGGCGCAGGCGGCCAGCTTGGTCAGTTTCACATCAGATTCCATGGAAAGACCTCCGTTTTCTCAGGCTTCCGGGACAAAATTTTCCTCCACCTCGTAAACCTCGGTGTCGGAGAAGTGCCACCACTCGGCAGAGTAGGGGCGAAAGCCCGCCGCCTTCATGGCCTCCTCCAGGCGCAGGGAATTGGCGGCGGGAAGGTCCTCCAGGTCGCTGTACTCCCGGTCGGCCTTTCCGGAAAAATCGTCAAACTCCGTGGGCATGACCACCTCGGCCCCGTCCAGAGCCACCAGGGTCACGTCCACCGTATTCCCCCGGCTGTGAGAGGAGTGGCCCCTCCGGGGGTCGGCCACATAGGCTGGGTCTGGGCAGATCTCCCACAGGGCGAACTGGGCGGCGGGGGGGCGGAAGGCATCCCAAATTTTCAGGCCGTAGCCCTCCTCTGCCAGGGTAGCCTGGACCTCCGCCAGCTTTTTTACCGTACCGTACCGGAGCCAGGCATCGGAAAATTCATAGATGACCTGGCCGGTGAAGTTGTCCTCGGTGGCGTACTTCAGCTCCACCTGGATGTCAGGGATGTGATCGGCCACCCGGACAAAGTCCTCGTCCTCCGGCTCCGGGGTCGGGGTGGGAGTCGGTG
>JAHHSF010000065.1 GCA_020025375.1 Oscillospiraceae bacterium
TCCAAGCTCTGCCGCAGAAGCTGCGCCGCGGCTTCCCAACCAGCTTCAAAAGGCTCCTCCCGTTTCTCACCACAGAGGGCACAAAAGCGGTCCAACGGCGACGGAGCCTCCTGGCTGAGAAGGAGGCAGAGGGTGGGGAGTGGGGTGAGACGAACGGCTACCTCCCGCTCCATCCGCTCCAAAGACCCGATGAGGGCCCGCAGCAGAACGGTCTTCCGGCGAAGCTCCAGCGCCAGGCTCCAGCCTATCCAGCCCAAGCCTCCCACCACCATCAGACTACCCGCCAGCTTCAGCAAGAGACTCCCTCCCCCAGGGAATGGACCTGGTAACGGCGTTGGCTCCCCTCCCAGTCGATGGTCACCGCTCTGCAGAAGATCCCCTGCTCCAGCAATCGGCGGTACAAGGGTCGGCGGGAGAGATCGTCCAGACCGCCGGCATGGGCGGTAGCCAACAGAACCACCCCGCACCCGGCGGCTGTCTCCATGGCCTCCACATCCTTGGGAGAGGTCACCTCGTCCACCGCCAGCACCTGAGGGTCCATGCCCCGGAGAAGCATAAGCAACGCCTCCCCTTTCGGACAGCCGTCCATCACATCGGTGTGGGCCCCCACATCCATCTGAGGCCGGCCGCCGCTCATGGCGGCCAGCTCTCCCCGCTCATCGGCCAGCCCTACCCGCAGGGGCCGGGCCCCCACGCCGTCGGAGAGGCAGCGGACCAAATCCCGGAGAAGGGTGGTCTTTCCAAGCCCGGGAGGCGATAGGATAAGCGTACTGTAAAGCGTATTCCCTTCCCACAATTCCGGCAGGATGGGGAGCGCTACCTTGGGGACCTGATGGGCTACCCGGAGGGCCATGGAGGAAAACTGCCGCAGGTTGGACACCGCTCCATCCTTGATGACCCCGGTGCCGCAGAGGCCCAGCCGGTGCCCGCCCCGGAGGGAGACAAAGCCGTTTTTTATCTGATTCATGGAAGCATAGGCCGAGGACTGGGTCGCCATTTCCAAGGTCAGCTCTAAGTCTGCCGCCGTCACCATAGCGCCGGTAGAGTGCTCCTCCCCTGCCACCAACACCGTCATGGCCCTGCCGGACCGAAGGCGGATCTCCTCCACCCGGTTCTGGACTTCAGGGGACAGGTTGCCGATCGCCCACCGCAACTGCCGGGGCAAAAACCCCGCCGCTTCCATCAATTTATCCCGGTTATATTCCGTGACCATATTCGTCACCTCTCCTGTGTTGATGCCCTATCCTATGAACGCTCGTCCCAATCCAGAACAAAAAATGCCCGACCTCTTTCGAGGTCGGGCATTTCATCCGTAATTATTTTCCCTGCATCCGGCAGGCTTTCATGGTGTTTTCCATGAGCAAAGCCCGGGTCATGGGTCCCACACCGCCGGGAACAGGTGTATAGCTGCTTACCTTTTCATACACTGTGGGCTCACAGTCGCCGCAGAGCTTTCCCTCCGCATTGCGGTTCATGGCTACATCCACGACCACCGCCCCCTCCTTCACCATGTCGGGGGTGATGAGACCGGTCTTACCCACGGCAGCCACCAGCACATCTGCCTGGCGGCAGAAGGAAGCCAGATCCTTTGTCCGGGAGTGGCAGACTGTGACGGTAGCGTTCCGTTGGAGGAGCAGTAAAGCCATGGGCTTGCCCACAATGTTGCTCCGGCCCACCACCACGCAGTGCTTACCTTCCAATTCAATATGGTACTCGTCCAACAGCTCCATGACACCGGCAGGGGTACAGGGCAGGAAGCCCTCCTCTCCCAGGATTAAACGGCCCATATTCACAGCGTGGAAGCCGTCCACATCCTTCTCCGGGGGAATGGCGGCCAGGATCTTTTTTTCATCCAGCCCCTTGGGCAGAGGGAGCTGAACCAGGATACCGTGGATATTCTCACGGCGGCCAAGCTCTTCAATGAGGCCCAATAACTCCCCTTCCAGGGTCTCGGCGGGAAGGGCGTACTCCTCGCTGTAATAGCCGCACTCCTCGCAATCCTTCCGCTTGCTGGTGACATAGACCCGTGAGGCCGGATCCTCCCCCACCAGGATAACGGCCAGGCCGGGTTTTCTGTTTAGTTTTTCTACTTCACAGGCCAGTTCCGCTTTCCGCTTGGCGGCCAACGCCTTGCCATCAAGTCTCGTCGCCATTCTCGTGCTCCTCCTCTGTCTTTTTCTCACTGAGGGAGACCTGGTCCACATACAGGGGCTTGCCGGCCCGGTTCTTGAAGGACCAGATCAGCAGGCCCAAACCAAGGGCGCAGGAGACCAAGGCCACCCCCTGGCTCACCCGCAAGCCGGTACCGAAAAGGTAAAGGCTGTCGGTTCTTAGCCCCTCGATGAAGAACCGGCCCAGACCATACCAAAACAGGTAAGTAAAGAAGGTCTGGCCGTCGAACTTTCGTCCCTTTTTTATAATAAAGATGAGAAGCCCCAATCCGATCAGGTTCCAGAGGCTCTCATAGAAGAACGTAGGATGGACCCCCAGTGTTCCTGCCAGGATGGCGTCGAAGCCTGCCTGGTCAATGAGGCCTTTGCCCAAAAGCTCCTGGGCAATGCTCTCGGAGCACATCCGCCAGGGCAGGTCGGTGACCGAGCCATAGGCCTCAATATTCATAAAGTTGCCCCACCGGCCTACAAGTTGACCGATGAAGAGACCGAAAACGCCCAAATCGGCAAAGGCCAGAAAAGGAATCTTCCGTACCTTGCAAAAGACAGCCAGAACGACAGCGGCCACAAGCACGGCGCCATAAATGGCTAAGCCGCCGTCCCAGATGCGAAGCATGGCACCGAAGTCCAGGCTCCCATCCGCCCTGCGGTAGAGATCCAGGTAAAAAATGACGTAGTAAAGCCTGGCCCCGAGGATGCACAACGGCACCGCAAAGAGGAGCATGTCTACAAGGTCGTCCTGGCGGATTCCAAACTTCTTGGACTGCCAGGAACAGAACAGGTAGGCCAAGAAAAAGCCGCAGGCGATGATGATCCCATACCAGTAGATGGGGTGGCCCATCACGGTGAAGGCCACCCGGCTCAGTTCAAAGGAGAGTCCCAGACCGGGAAAGGTCAAAGTCCTCATTTCTGTCCCTCCTTGGGCTCCACCACCGCCAGGGCGGAGCGCTCCGGAGTGAGATAGGCCCGCAGGAAGGCCTCGCCCTCCTCCTTGGTGAGGGAGGCGTAGACCTCCGGGAAGGAGAATACCGTCTCCCCGGCAAAGTGGCCCTGGACCAAGCTCACACAGATGTTTTCAAAGGAATTGAGGCCCCGGACGGCGCTCCCGTAAGCGGCCTTTTTCAGCCGCTCCCACAGAGCGGAGTCCAAGCCCTCCCGGCCCAGGCGCAAAAGCTCTTCCTCGGCGGCGGCCCGGACGGCCCGTGGGTCCTTACTCTCGCCCCCGGCCAGGATAAAGGCCGCGCCCGGCTCCTCCTCGTACCCGGCGGAGAAGTTCTTGTTGATGAGGCCCTGGGCGTAGAGCTTGGCATAGAGGGGGCTGGACTCGCCAAAGACCGCCTCGCACACCAGATTGCCCAGAAGAGCCTGGCGGTACTTGGCCGCCCCCTCAGTCTGTGGCTCCGCCTTGTAGCCCAGCTGGAAAAGGGGTGTAGCCACCTCCATCTTCAGGGTGGTCTCGCTCTTCAGAGCGGTGGCAGGCTCGGCCTCCCCGTAGTTCCGGGGAATGGGGGCTCCGCCCTCCTTGGGCAAGATCTCCCGGGCCAGGGCGCAGACCTTCTCCGGGTCCACGTCTCCCGCCACGGCCAGGACCATGTTGGCCGGGTCGTAAAAAGCCTTATGGCAGGCGTAGAGGGTGTCCGCTGTAATGTGGCTGATGGACTCCACGGTGCCCGCCACCGAGGTGCGGACCGGGTGGTTCACATAGAGGCTCTCCATCAGGGCCATATAGCACCGCCAATCTGGGTCGTCCTCGATCATGCGGATCTCCTGGCCGATGATGCCCTGCTCCTTGTCCACGCTCTCCTTGGTAAACCAGGGAATGGAGACAAAGCTGAGGAGAATTTTCAGGTTCTCCTCAAATTTCTCGGTACTCTCGAAGTAGTAGCCCGTCATGGAATTTGCGGTAAAGGCGTTGGGGCTGGCCCCATTGGCGGCCAGGTCCTGGAGGGCGTTTCCCTCCTCTGTGTCGAACATCTTGTGCTCCAGGAAGTGGGCGATGCCCGCCGGAGTGTCGTACCAGGTCCCGTTCAGCTGGAACTTGGTATCCATGCCGCCATACCGGGTGGCAAAAAATGCGTAGCTTTTGCCGAACTCCGGCTTGGGCACCACGTAAATGGTAAGGCCGTTTTCCAGCACTTCTGTATACAGGGTCTCTCCCAGTTTGTCAAAAATCCGTTTGTTCAAGGCTCAGTCCTCCTGTCCTTTCAGGAAATAGATGGTGTCCAGCTCCACTTGCTTTGCCACGGCTACCACGTTCTCCAGCGTAACAGTCTCCACCCGAGCGCAGAGTTCCTCCGGGGTCTCGGTCTGGCCGGCGGTCACCTGGCCCAGCCAGTAATCCTCCAGGCGGCCCTGGCTGTCCTGGGTGGCAATGAGGGCGCTGACGATGCTGCGCACGGCGCCCACCAGCTCCCAGTCCTCCACCTCGCCCCGCCGCACGGCCTCCAGCTGGGCCATGATCTCGTTCCGGGCCTGCTCATACTTATCGAACTCAATGCCCGAGGAGACCAGCATGACCCCCTTGGCCTTCTCCAGCATGGAGCTGGCAAAGTAGCAGAGGGAGAGCTTTTCCCGCACGTTCATAAAGAGCTTGGAGGTAGTCGTCCCGCCGTAGACGGCGTTGAATACCAAAAGTGCGGGGTAGTCTGCCGACTGAACGGCGATTCCCCCGGTGCGGAAGCCCATGGCCAGCTTGCCCTGGGTCACGTCCATGGCCTCTTCCACCATCTTAGGCTCGGCTCGGCCGGAGTTTGCTTTCACCGAACAGTCGGGCGCGGTGCGCGCCCCGGTCTCCGGCAGAGCGGAGAAGGCGGTCAGGAGGGCGGCCGCCACCCGTTCCGGCTCGGCCGAGCCACAATAATAAAGCTCCACCCGTGCCGTGTTCAGTAGATTCTGATAGGCGCTCCAAAGGCTCTCCCCGGTGATGGCCCGGGCGCTCTCCTCATCGCCGTAGCGGTCCACGCCGTAGGCCTCGCCCTGACACATGGTCTGGACCAGGCGCTGGACGGAGTATTGCCGCTTCTCGTTCATCTGGGCCCGGATGCGATCGGCCAGATTGTCCCGCTCTCTCTTCACATAGTCGGGGGCAAAGCCGTTCTCTACTGTGAGGGGGCGGAGGAACAGGTCCCCCAGCAGGCGGGCGGCCGGCTCCAGAACGGGTTCTTTATTTAAGGTATAGGCATCGTCCAGAAAACTACCGACGAAGCCCACGCACTGGGTCTCCCCTTTCTTACGGACCATGGGTTCCAGACTGCCGCCGTAAAGGTCATCCAGCACCGCTGAGATGGCTTCCATGTCGGGATGCTGTTCGGTACCCCGGCGCAAAACATAAGGGACCAAGGCGTTCACCGAGGCCCGCTCACGTGTCAGCGGAGTAAGCAAGGTGGCCGAGAGAACGGCACTTTTGAATTTATGGGTCTGAACTGCCGTGAGATAAACCCCAGGTCGCAGTTCCTTTCGTGTCATGTGGGTCATTGCGGACTTCCTTTCCGTTGTGTAATAAGCAAAAGTCGAATTATATTATACTACAATTTCTGCCCATTATAAACCATTTTCTTTTTGCGGCCTACAAAATGGATTTTTCTCTTGACATGGAGCACAAAATATAGTATGATAAACCTCGTTGTAAAGGCAATAAACTTTACAAGATAGCTTGACGGAGGTGCTAAATGAAGAATCAGACCTATCGGATGACTCTCCTGTACGATTTCTACGGCGACGTACTCACCGACCGACAAAAGGAATTTTACGATCTTTATTATAATGAGGACCTCTCTCTGGCCGAAATTTCGGAGAACTACGGCATCACCCGCCAGGGTGTCCGGGACGTGATCGTCCGAGCTGAGGGCATCATGACCGACCTGGAGGATAAGACCGGCATCATCAAGCGGTTCAAGGCAATGCAGCACCATGTGAACGCCATCTGCGACGCCGCCGACGAGATTCTCAAGGCCAATTCCGTCGCCACCTTCCCAGACGATACCCTGGAAGAGCTGGCCCGAAAGATCAAGGCAGAAGCCGAAGCCCTGAAGGAGTGACCCATGGCATTTGAAGGACTGACTGAAAAACTCACAAATGCCTTTAAGAAGCTCCGTGGCAAGGGCCGCCTCACCGAGGCCGATGTGAAGGAAGCCATGAAGGAGATTCGCATGGCTCTTCTGGAGGCCGACGTAAGCTACAAAGTGGTCAAGGAATTCGTCGCCAAAGTCTCCGAGCGGGCCATTGGCAGCGACGTTCTGGAAAGCCTGACTCCCGCCCAAATGATCGTGAAGATCGTCAACGATGAGCTCACCGAGCTCATGGGAGGCGGTAGCGCCAAGCTGGATTTCTCCCAGTCCCCCACCGTGGTGATGCTGGTTGGCCTCCAGGGCGCCGGCAAGACCACCAACGGCGCCAAGTTGGCCGGATTTCTGAAAAAGCAAGGCAAGCGTCCCCTGTTGGCCGCCTGTGATATTTACCGCCCTGCCGCCATTCAGCAGTTGGAGGTGGTCGGCTCCCAGTTGGACGTATCCGTCTTTCAGATGGGCCGGACCGACCCGGTGGCCATCGCCAAGGCGGCGGTGGAGCACGCCAAGAAGCATGGCAACGACGTGGTCTTCCTGGATACCGCCGGACGGCTCCACGTGGACGAAGCCCTCATGGAGGAACTTCAAAACGTCAAAGCCGCTGTCGATCCCAGTGAGATCTTGCTGGTAGTGGATGCCATGATTGGCCAGGACGCGGTGAACGCCGCCAAGGCCTTTGACGAGGCTCTGGACATTACCGGCGTGATGCTCACCAAGCTGGATGGCGACGCCCGAGGGGGCGCAGCCCTCTCCATTAAGGCGGTCACCGGCAAACCCATCAAGTTTGCCGGTGTGGGTGAGAAGCTGGACCAGATTGAGGTCTTTCACCCCGACCGCATGGCCTCCCGCATCCTGGGCATGGGCGACGTTCTCTCCCTCATTGAGAAGGCCCAGCAGAACTTCGATGAGAAGAAGGCCAGGGAGCTTCAGGAAAAACTCCGCAAAAACAAGTTTACCTTGTCTGATTACTACGATCAGCTGGTTCAGATGAAGAGCATGGGCTCCCTTTCCGACATTGCCGGGATGCTCCCCGGCGTGGATGCCTCCGCTTTGG
>JAHHSF010000066.1 GCA_020025375.1 Oscillospiraceae bacterium
CGTGTCAAACTGGTTCTTCCAGGCAAAGAGTTTTTCACGGGCACCCATTGTCATCCCTCCGTTTTTGTAATTGTATCGCAGAGAATCCCGGAAAGCAAAAAGGCCGTCGTTGAACCTTCCTTTTCTGCTTTTTACGCCTGAGTGAGGGTAAAGGTGAACTCGGTGACCCCTTCCTCGCTGGTGACGGTAATATTTTCCTTGTGGTTGTCCAGGATGGTCTTGACGATATAAAGGCCCAGCCCCACCCCATCCCTGTCCACGCTCCGGGAGCGGTCGGTCTTATGGAAGCGGTCAAAAATAAGCTTCAGCTCATCGGGCGGGATGGTTTCTCCGGTGTTCCGCACCGAGACCCAGGCCTTTCCCCCCTTGACGGCGATGCCAAGGCCCAGCCGGGTTCCGGGAGCGGCGAACTTGATGGCGTTATCCAGCAGGTTATAGCAGACCTGGGTAATGGAATCCGGGTCGCCCCAGACCGGCACCGGCTCGTCGGGCAGGGAGGTATCTACGTCCAGGTTCTTCTGGTTGATTTTTCCCTCCAGGCTGATCAGCACCCGGAGGAGGACCTCGGTGATGTCGAACCGCTCCTGGGTAGTAACATTCTCCGCCGCCTGAAGGCGAGACAGGTCCAGCATCCGCCGCACCAGGCGGGAGAGCCGTCTCGTCTCTGAGGAGACGGTCTGAAGGGCCTCTCGTTGCTTGTCCGGGGGGATGGTACCGTCCAAGATACCGTCTGCAAAGCCGGCAATGGTGGTCATGGGGGTCTTGAGCTCATGGGAGACATTGGCGATAAACTCGCTCCGCTCCGCCTCTGCCTGGGCCAGGGAGTCCGCCATGTTGTTGAAGGCCTCGGCCAGTTCAGCGATCTCGTCCTGTCGGCCTCCTACATCTACCCGTGTGTCAAACTCTCCGTGGCCAAACTTTTTAGCAGCCTCTGCCATTTCTTTCAGGGGTCTGGCCTGCCGGATGGAGGTAACAGAACTGGCCAGGAAGGCGATGAAAAAAACCACCACGGCCACAAAGAGGAAGATGGTGGCAAAGGCCCGCCACATTTCGGTGAGGGAGGCGGTAGAGGCGGCCACCAACACGATGCCCGCCTGCGTGGAGGTAACCACCACCGAGCCCGAGCTAAACTTCGCCATGTTCACCGTAATGGGCCGGGCGGCCAGGTACCGTTTCTCAGCAAAAAGGCCGCCAAGGGCAGAGACATCATCGTAGCTCCCCTGGAGGTCGATATGGTCCAGGGCAGACTGGGGGATGTGCAGGCCGGTGAGGTCGCTGAACGCATCGCTGCTCCCGGCGCAGTAGATGATCTCACCGTCATTTTCCGCCAGCATCACATAGGCGTCGGAGGCCCGTGCCACCGAGGCCACGTATATCTGGAAATACTCGCTTCGGAAGCCCATTCCCTGGGCCAGCATCTCCCCGGTCATGGAGGAGATGTTCTCGGCGTTCTGGGCCAGGGTCTCCTGTTTCTCCCGGATGGTGTAGCGGTAGGAAAGGCTGGCAAAGGCCCCGCCCAGCAGGGTGAAGGAGAGCAGGATGACCGCCGCCATCATGGTAAATTGTCTGGTATAAATGCTTTTCACGGTCGCGCTTTCCTTTCCTCACAGTAGAATGTTCCGGCTTACTGCTGGCCTATGACCTCAAACTTGTAACCGACCCCCCAAACGGTCTTGAGACTCCATTGCTCGCTCACGCCCTCCAGCTTTTCCCGCAGGCGCTTCACGTGTACGTCCACGGTGCGGGAGTCTCCAAAGTAATCAAAGCCCCAGACCTCATCCAGAAGCTGGTTCCGGGTAAAGACCCGGTTGGGGGCGGAAGCCAGGTGGTACAAAAGCTCCAGCTCCTTGGGAGGCGTGTCCACCTTTTTGCCGTCCACCGTCAGCTCGTAGGAGTCCAGGTCCACGGTGAGTTTGTCAAAGGTAAGACGCTTTCCGCCCCCCTCTTCTCCCTCCTCCCCGCCGAAGCGGCGCATCACGGCGTGGATGCGGGCCAGGACCTCCTTCATCTCGAAGGGCTTGACGATGTAGTCGTCAGCCCCGGCCTCCAGACCGGAGACCTTATCCGAAGTTTCTCCCTTGGCGGTAAGCATGATGACCGGGGTACGGCCCTCTTCCCGAATTTTTTTCAGGACCCCCCAGCCGTCCAGCACGGGAAGCATGATGTCCAGAAGCACCAGGTCAGGCTTCTCCTTACGGAAGAGCTCCACACCCTTGCCCCCATCAGAGGCCACCACCGTCTCAAAGTCCTCTTTTTCCAAATAGAGGTGAAGAAGCTCCGCAATATTGGAGTCGTCCTCCACAATCAAAACCTTTCTAGGCATAAAAGCACCGCCTTTTACAAATTATATTTAGGATACGGCAAAATCCCGCCGGGTGGGTAAAGTTTTTGTAAATTGTGCAAATCAAAAGGAGTGGTCGATCTCCACCACGGCGTAGTAGGTGCCGCCCTGGAAGGCGGCAACCCTCTCCCGGATGGCCTGGCGAAGCTGGCCATCGTCCAGAGGGAACTGATAGGGGGCCACGACGTCGAAGATCAGGTTGGTGTGGCTGGGGCCTGCGGTCATGCGGAAGTCGTGCATGGACAGCTCGGGATTGATGTCATGGAGCATCTCAATCACCCGTACCCGCATCTGGTTGGTGTCCTCATCCTGCCGGATGGGATCCATGTGGATGACCGCCTCGATGCCGTAAGCAGACTTAATCTCCCGCTCCACATTGTCGATCACGTCGTGGACGGTGATGATGTCGCAGTCAGCGGGTACCTCGGCGTGGAGGCTCATCATCCGGCGGCCGGGGCCGTAGTCGTGGAGGACCAGGTCGTGGACGCTGAGAAGCTCAGGCCTGGAAAGGACGGTCCGTTGGATGGCCCGGACCAGCTCGGGATCGGCGGGCTTGCCCAGCAGGGGGTCCACCGTGTCCTTCACGGCGCCCCAGCCCGCCCGGAGCACGAAGACCGAGACCACCAGGCCCACCCAGCCATCAATTTTCAGATCCAGGAAGTGCCCCGCCAACAGACCCAGCAGGACGGTGGCGGTGGCGGCGGCGTCGGAGAGGGAGTCGGTGGCGGTGGCGGCCATGGCGGTGGAGTTCACTCGTCCCGCCAGTTTTCGGTTAAAAAGGCACATCCACACCTTCACGGCGATGGAGAGGAGAAGGATGGCCACCGAGGCCCAGGAGAAGTCCACCGGGCCTGGATGGAGGATCTTATCCACCGAGGATTTGAAGAGCTCCACTCCCACCAGAAGGACCAGCACGGCCACGAAGAGACCGGAGAGATACTCGATGCGGCCATGGCCAAAGGGGTGGTCGTCGTCGGCCTTTTTCCCAGCCAGCTGGAAGCCCAGAAGGGTGACCACTGAGGAGCCCGCGTCGGACAGGTTGTTGAACGCATCGGCGGTGATGGAAATGGAGCCGGTGAGAACACCGGCAATGAGCTTCCAAACCGAAAGGAGAAGGTTGAGCAAAATGCCGGTGAGCCCGGCTAAACGGCCGTAGGCCTGCCGCACGGCGGGCAGTTCGGTCCGCTCGTTGTCCTTTACAAAATGCTTCACCAAAAAGTCAGTCATTGAGAATCCCCCGCTGTTTGTATATGTGCAAGAATTGATTTCATCTCATTTTATAAAATGAGATGACAAAGGACTAAAATCATAATCGCTGTATGATTATTATAGCATACCAAAAAATGTATGTCGAGACAAAAGAAAGGGGCGGCACCCAGGCCGCCGGAAAAGAAAAAACGGTTGATTGCAAAACCCCAATCCAGCACAAGGCTGAATTGGGGTTCTGAGGTCATGCTTCTTTATTTGTGTCGCTTCTTTTTTCAATGCTTCAAACGCTGCTGGATTCCCGGCAGGAGCCAGGCTGCCAGGGCCAGCTTGCCGAAGTCCCCGGGCAGGAAAATCAGGCAGCCGTCCCGGAACACGGCCCAGGCGCTCATGCTCTTGCCCATGTAGAGATTCAGCACGGCGTACATATAGGGCAGGCCCACCAGATAGAGAACCAAAAGTCCGGCCAAGCCGCCCAGAAAGACCCGCCGGTGGGTGAGGCCGTCTGCCGGCCGGCAGAGCCGGCCTACCACCGCCGCCGCGGGGATCATCCCCAGCAGGAAGCCGCAGGTGGGGTTGAGAAGGTAGGCCGGGCCGCCCCCTGCGGTGAAAATTGGCAGGCCCATAAGCCCAAGCGCCACATAGACCCCCTGGGAGGCCGCCCCCCAGCCGGAGCCCAGCAAGGCACCCGCAGCCACAGTGAAGAAAAACTGTAAGGATACGGCTGAGATGGGGGTGGGGATTTTTAAAAACGCTCCCAGGGCGGTGAGAGCAGCCAGCAGGGCGGCCAAGGCCAGATTTTGTGTGCGCTTCATGTGCATCCTCCTAAATGTAAACTGATATGAAAAATAAGTTTACAATAAAGGTACAACGACCGGGATGAAATGTCAACTGTTTTCTTTACAAAAGTTTATCGGAATGGTAGACTACAAAGAAAAAGGAGGGGATGGCCGTGACAAAAGAGGAACTGCTGTATTTGCTGGATCAGACGGAGGGTTATCTCTCCGGCGAGGAGCTGAGCCGCCGTCTGGGGGTGACCAGGGCGGCGGTCTGGAAGGGGATGGAGGCCCTGCGGAAGGAGGGCTGGGTCATCGAATCCGCCCCCAACCGGGGTTACCGCCTGTGCGCCGGGCCGGACCGCCTGCGGGAGGGTGCCCTGACCGGAGCGGGGAAGGGGGTAGGAGCTACCGTGGAGTGCCTGGACACGGTGGAATCCACCAACAACGTCTGTAAGGAGCGGGCGGCTCAGGGGGCTCCCCATGGCCTTGTGGTCACGGCAGAGGAGCAGACCGGAGGCCGGGGCCGCCGGGGCCGCTCCTTTCAGTCGCCCCGGGGTAAGGGCCTCTACCTCTCAGCCCTTCTCCGTCCGCCCGTGGAGCCTGCCCGGGCGGTGGGCCTCACCCCCTGGGTAGCGGTGGCGGCCTGCCGGGCCATCGAAGGGCTCACCGGCCTGCGCCCCGCCATCAAGTGGACCAACGACATCCTCCTGGAGGGGAAGAAGCTGTGCGGCATCCTCACCGAGATGGAGGTGGAGGCGGAGTCCGGCCTTCTCCGGTATGTGGTGACGGGCATTGGAATCAACGTGAGCCAGACCGAGGAGGACTTCCTCCCCGAGGTGGCGGTTCTGGCGACCTCCCTGGCTCAGCACATGGAAACGCCTCCCACCCGGGTGGCCCTGGCCCGGGCCCTCATTGGGGAGCTGGACCGGATGTACCGGGATTTCCCTGAAGAGGGGGCACGCTACCTGGCGGAGTACCGGGCCCGGTGTGTTACCCCCGGCCACGAGGTGGAGGTCATCACTCCCGGTGGGACCCGCCGGGGCTTCGCCCGTGAGGTGGACGAGGACTTTCGCCTTGTGGTGGCCTTTGAGGACGGCGGCATCGAGGCCCTCTCCTCCGGGGAGGTCACGATCCGGGGTGCTGGTGCTTACGGTTGACAAGTTTCTGCAATGGAATTATAATAGTTTAAATTTGATTGAGGAAGTGTTGTCCATGAATCGCAGCCAGTCCATCTACCGTCTGGCCGTAGCGGCCCTGCTCTGTGCCGTGGGGATTATGATTCCCATGGTTATGCCGGCCAAGATTTACATCCCCCCCATGTCCTTTACCCTGGCTTCCCACGTCGCCATCTTCCTGGCCATGTGTATCTCCCCGGGAATCGCTTTGGCGGTCTCCCTGGGCACCACCGTGGGCTTTGTCTTTAGCGGTCTGCCCATGGACGTGTGGCTCCGGGCCCTGAGCCATGTGGTCTGGGCTGTGGGCGGTGCCCTGTGGCTGAAAAAGTACCCGGATACCTTCTACTCCGCCGGAAGCAATGTCCTCTTCTGCGGGGCCACGGCCCTGGTTCACGCCATCCTGGAGCTGGTGGTGGTCTTTGCCCTCTACCTGGGCGGCCTGTCCGGCATGGTGGAGAAGTTCGCCTCCGGCGGCTTTACCTCCATCATCCTGCTGGTGGGTGTGGGGACCTTCCTTCACTCCTGCGTGGACTACGCCATCTCCCTGCTGGTCTGGCGGCCCATCCGCAAGGTGGGGGGCGTGGCGGCTATCGCTACCGCCCATTGAGAAAACAGAAACAAAGAAACCGTGGATTGTTCCACGGTTTCTTTGTTTTTTGGCTGCGTCACGCGATTTGACTGATAGGAGCCATATACCGATTGGGGCTTGTGGGGGCGGCAACAGCACACTGGCATCACCGAGTGTTCGCTCCTTTTCAGGGGAAGGGGTTGCATCAGGGCTGGAAAGTCAAGAAGTCCCCGCCATTCATAAATCGGACTCTCGTCCCATAGAGTAGAGGGAAAAGGAGGGGATGACATGTCCTTTGAGGAAGTGGGCTTGGGCCACCGGGTGGTTCTGGAGGGACGTAAAAAACTGGCCATCTCCGGGGTGGAGGAGGTGGAGAGCTTCGATGAGAACACCGTGGTCATGTCCACCGGCATGGGGGTTTTGGTGGTGCGAGGGGAGAATCTCCACATTGAGGCCCTGAGCCTGGAAGGCGGAGACCTGAAGATTGAGGGGGATGTGGACAGTCTGACCTACGAGGAGGATTCCGGTCGGGGGGGCGGCCTGCTGGCCCGTCTGTTCCGCTGATGGACATCTCGGTGGAGGCCCAGGCCGCCGCCTTGGCGGGGGCCATTCTTTTAGGCATGGGGGCGGGGGTGCTTTACGACCTCTTCCGGGTCCTGCGCGTCCGAATCCCCCTCAAATTCCTAGGCGGGTGTTTGGATCTGCTCTTTTGGCTGGCGGTGACAGCGTCCCTCTTTCTCTATGCCCAGACCGCTGAACAGGGGAGGGTCCGGCTTTACCTGGCCGCCGCCCTCCTCTTGGGCGGGGCAGTCTATTTTCACTTTGCCAGCCCGCTTTTCCTGGCAGGGGTGGACTTTTTGTTGGGTTTTATGGGAAAAATGCTGGGTATTTTCCTCCTTCCTCTGCGCCCCCTTTGGCGACTTTTCAAAAAAATTCAAAAAAACATAAAAAATCACTTCCTTTCCTGGGCGCAATGGTATAAGATAGAGGTGATACAGAGGAAACCGTTACGGAACGAAGAACTTCTGAATGCGAGGGGAGGCGAAGCGCGGAATGGTCAAGACCAAAAGAGCGGGCATTCTGACCAAAATCGTGG
>JAHHSF010000067.1 GCA_020025375.1 Oscillospiraceae bacterium
GAACTCACCGACCTGCTGGACTACCTCCTGCCCGAGGGGGTGGTTTTCCGGCAGACTACCAGCTGGGGCTGGTCCTTCCCCCAAAAATCGGACAGCGACTGCGTGGCTCTGCCCATGGCAGCCCTGGTGGACGGGGAGACCTACTCCGCTGCCGAGATCTTTGCCGCCCAGCTCCGGGAGAGCCTGGGTTCCTACATCGTGGGGGAGCACACCAGCGGCAAGGGCTACTTTCAGTATCACTTCCCCATGCCCAACGGGGGTGGCCTCGTCCATGGCGAAGAGGGCCGCGTCGGCCACCTGGTCCATATCCAGGGTCTCCTTCTCCACAAAGAGGGTTCGGATAAGGACGTAGCCCTCCATCACGGACAGCCCCTGGGGACCCAGAAGGAGAATCAGGGATAAAAGGACGCCGCCCAGGGTGAGGGCGGCGGTAAGAAGGATGGCCAAAGCCAGTTGTTTTCTTGTAAATCGTTTTTCCTTCACAGCTTAGTCCTTTCAGTGCTCCAGCAGAACCGTCTGGCCGCCTGAGCGGACATACAGGGTCATACCGGGATAGTAATCCACCGCGTCCACCCGCGTCCCGTTGATGCGGACCTCATAGTGGAGGTGGTTGCCGGTGGAACGGCCTGTGGTACCCACATAGCCCAGCACCTGACCCTGGGAGACCACGTCCCCCTCCTTCACGGCCCGGGAATTCATATGGGCATAGAGGGTGGATTCATTATTGCCGTGACTGACCACCACATAATTGCCGTAGCTGTTGCTGTAGGTGGAGGTGATGACCACGCCCCCCCGGGCGGCCAAAATATTGGTCCCTTTTGGGGCGGGAATGTCGATGCCACTGTGCTTCATGGGCTTTTTCAGGATGGGGTGGATGCGGTTGCCAAAGAGGGAGGAAAGGGTATTATACCCCTTCAGGGGCCACAGGTAGCCGGTACCGGCGTTGATAGTGACCGCTCCGGTGGCCACCTTGGCCTCCCACTCCTTCTGCTTGGCGGCGATCTCCTTATCCATGGCGGCGGCGGCGGCCTCCAGCTCCTTGAGGGCGGCCTCCATCTCGTCTTCCTTCCCGGCGATTTTATCCACAAGGGCATCGGCCTCGGCCAGCTTGCGGTCCAGATCCTTCTTCTGGACCGCCTGGCCGTCCCGGACCTCTTGCTGGGCGGCCCGGTCGCTCTCCAGCTGGGTCTTGGCATCGGCCACCTGGCGGCGGCTCTCAGTCAGGGCGTTCATAACGGCGTTATCATACTCCATCACGTCGTTCACCAGAGTAATTCTGTCCAGTAAATCGGAGAAGTCAGCAGCGTTAAAAAGGATTGACCAATAGGTCACGTCCCCGCCCTCCTCCATGTACCGCACCCGCTCACAGAACAGGTCGAACTGCTGGGCCTCCTTTTCCTCGGCAACGGCCAGCTCATCGGTCTTTTCGGCAATCAGTCGGTCGTATTGGGCCAGCTGGCGGTCGGAATTGGCAATCTGCTCGCGGATGACATTGATCTGCTGCTCCACCAAGCTTTTCTCGTCCACGGCCCTGTCCTTGTCCGCCTGAATTTTTTTCAAGTCTGCGTTCAGCTTTCTCCTGTCCGCGGCCAGCTCGTTGGCGTCGTTCCGCATCTGGGCCAGGTCGGCCTGCAGGTCATCGGCGGAGGCGGCCAAGGCCACCCCAACGACGTTGGCCAGCATGGGGAGAATCATAAGCAGGGCCATCAGTCCCGCCAGGGCGGCCATGATGGCCTTTTGATGCTTGCGAAAGAATTTCATAGCAGTACCTCTTAAAACGGTCTTACACTTGCAGAAACTTACGGATGGCCACTAGGGAGCCGCCCACGCCGATAACCAGGCCGGTCGCCGAGAAGATCCCCAGGACGTAAAGGGCCATGCTCTGGAAGGGCAACAACTCCAGGAGCTGGGCGCCGTCGGTCTCGGCCACCGCCTTGACAATCACGGCGTAGACCCCCCATTGGAGGCCAAAGGCGATGAGGGCGCCCATAAGCCCCAGAAGGATGCCCTCAAAGACGAAGGGCCAGCGGATGAACCAGTTGGTGGCCCCGCACATCTTCATAATGGCGATCTCATCCCGGCGGTAGAAGGTTGCCAGGCGGATGGTGTTGGAGATGATGAAGAGGGAGACGAAGAGAAGGATGGCGATAAGAATACCGGCGATGACAGTGGCCATGTTTCGCACGGTCACAAAGCCCTTTGCTACCTCCAGGGCCGCCGAGATATTGGCGACCCCCTCTACCCCTTCCACCAGACGTACTGTGGCCTCCATCTGCTCGATGTCATTGACGTGGATGCTGTACCGATCCCGGAGCACCGTGGGAGGCAGGCCCTCAAACAGCTCGTTGTCCCCCTGCTGGTCCACATAATTGTCCAGGGCCTCCTGCCGGGTAATGAAGGTAGCCGTGGCTACATTGGGCAGAGCTTCCAGCTTGGCCTGGATGGCCCGGGCCTGGTCCTCGGTGTAGGTCTCGTCTATGTAGGCCAAAAATTCGTTGTCCCGCTCCAGCTTGGTAAGATTGTGCTCCAGGTTGATGGCCACCAGGGAGAAGGAGCCCATAATGAGCAGACAGGCCACAATCATACACACGGCGGCAAAAGACATGAAACCGTGGGTAAAGATGCCGCGGAAGCCCTCGCTCAGATGATATCCTAAGTCAAATCGTTTCGTCATGCTGATAATACCCGCCTGTCTCGTCGCTTATCACTCTGCCGTTTTCAATGGCGATAACCCGTTTTCCAAACCGGTCCACCAACTCCCGCTCGTGGGTGACCACCAGGACGGTGGTGCCCAGCTCGTTGATGCGCTCCAGGAGCATCATAATCTCCAGGGAGCGCTGGGGGTCCAGGTTGCCCGTGGGCTCGTCGGCAATAATCATGCTGGGATTGTTCACCAGAGCCCGGGCAATGGCGACTCGCTGTTGCTCGCCGCCCGAGATCTCGTTGGGGTGCCGGTCCCCCTTTTTCTCCAGCCCCACCAGCTTGAGGACGTAGGGAATCCGCTCCCGGATGGCCCGGGGGGAGGCCCCCACCGCCTTCATGGCGAAGGTGAGGTTTTCCTTGATGGTCTTCTTCTCGATCAGCCGGAAGTCCTGAAAGATGACCCCCAGGGTACGGCGCATATAGGCCACCTGTCCGGGCCGAATGGTGTTCAGATTATAGCCGTTCACCATGAGGCGGCCCGCCGAGGGGGGAATCTCCGCCGTGATGAGCTTGATGATGGTGGACTTTCCAGACCCGGAGGGGCCTACCAAAAAGACAAAATCCCCATCGTCAATCCGCATATTGACCCCCTTGAGGGCCTTGGTGCCGTTGTCATATTCCTGTTGTACGTCAATGAGTCGTATCATGCCTGCGTTTCCTCATACTCTTTTGAAATTACAAACAAGGGGGACGCCGGTTTGGCGTCCCCCCTTTCGGTCTGATCAGGACTCGATTCCCCGGGAGACAAGGTACTTTTTGACCATCAAGGCGACCTTAAAGGTGATGGCGTCATCGAACTCCCGGAGGTCCAGTCCGGTGAGCTTCTTGATCTTCTCCAGACGATAGACCAGGGTGTTCCGGTGCACAAAGAGCTTCCGAGCTGTCTCCGAGACGTTCAGGTTGTTCTCGAAAAATTTGTTGATGGTGAAGAGGGTCTCCTGGTCCAAGGCGTCGATGGGATTCTTTTTAAAGACCTCCTGGAGGAACATCTCGCACAGGGTGGTGGGAAGCTGATAAATAAGCCGCCCAATTCCCAGGTTTTCATAGTTGATGATGGACTTCTCGGTATCAAAGACCTTGCCTACCTCGATGGCCACCTGGGTCTCCTTATAGGCCCGGGCCAGGTCACGGATGTGGGTGACGATGGTGCCGATGCCGATGACGGTACGCACTCCCAGCTCCTTGGAGAGGGTCTCCTCCACATGGGCGGCGATGTGCATAAGCTCCCGGGCATCCGCCCCTTCGGGAAGCTGCTTGATGAGGGCTATGTCGGTCTCACTGATGGAAAGGACAAAGTCCATCTGCTTGTCCGGGAAGAGGGACCGAACCACGTCGATGGCCGCCATGTCCGGAATGCCAAGTTGGCGGATGAGGAAAACAGCCCGGGGGATGTCCGAGATGAAGTGGAGTTCCTTGGCCCGAACATAGATATCTCCGAGCAAAATATTGTCGGAAATAATGTTCTTTACAAAGGTAGCTTTATCATGCTTCTCCTCGTAGGAAGTCTTGGCTCCGTTCAGGGCCACGCAGGCCATGGCGCAAAGGGTGGCGGCAAGCTCGTCCTCCCCCTTGACAAACACGGCGTAGTCAAACTGGGCGCCCACCCCAGCCAAAGTCTGGAACGTCTTCCCCTCAAAGGCAATCGGACTGTCGCTCCGATTCAGGGCGTCAATGGCTCCTGGCCAATGTTCACCGATGGAAGTCAATTCGTTACACGAGACAACCGTCCCCTCGCTGTCGATCACACCGATGGCACGGTCCGTGCAGTCTTTCATCTGGAGCACCACGCTCTGAAACACTCGACTGGACATCGATAAAGCCTCCTTGCTCACTTATCTGTCGCTTTTTCTATTATCAAACACGTTTATTATTATAAAGGGTAGAAAGGCGTTTTTCAAGGGGAAATCAAGATTTTTTTGTGGAATTTGACCAAAGCATGGTGATTTCCTCGACGGTAAGCGGCCTCCAGGCCCCTTTTTCCAATGTGTTGTCCAGTTCCAAAGGCCCCATGGACAGCCGCTTGAGATAGGTCACTGGCTTTCCCCGCTGGGCCAGCATCCGCTTGACCTGGTGGAACTTCCCCTCCCGCAGGGTGACCAGTCCCTCTCCCGGCGTTTCCAGGGGCTCCAACCCAGCGGGCATACAGGCCGTCCCGTCCTCAAGAATGAGGCCGTCAGCAAAAGCCCGGACGTCAGAGGCATCCAGGACCCCCTCCACCCGGACAAAGTAGACCTTGTCCACGTGTTTGCGGGGAGAGAGTAATTCGTGGGCCAGGACCCCGTCGTCGGTGAGGAGGAGAAGGCCTTCTGTGTCCTTGTCCAGTCGGCCCACGGGAAAAAGCCCCAGCTTTTTCAGATGGGGTGGGAGCAGATCCAGCACGGTCTTTTGCCGCGCGTCCTCTGTGGCCGAGAGGAGCCCAGCAGGCTTGTGAAGCATGAGATAGGTAGGCTGGCTGTGAGTAAGGCTCTCCCCGTCCACCGCCACCAGGGCGGTTTTCTCAATCTTCTCGTCGGCCTTTCGGGCCACCTTGCCCTCCACCGTCACCCGGCCCGCTTTCACCAGCTCCCGGGCCTCCTTTCGGGACCAGCGGCCGGTGCTGACCAGGGCCTTGTCCAGTCGTTCCAAGGGTTCCCCCTCCTTTGTCTCTCTTATTTCTAAAAAGTAGTGTATCATATTTCCACCTGAATGAACATAAAAATCACTACCAGAATAAAAAAGGAGGATGCAAGCGTGTTCATTGTGACCGCAAAAATAAGGCGTGGGAGGCTGGCTTTGGGCGCTCTGGGGGTGGCGGTGGCGTGCGCCGCCGCCGTGGTCCTCGCCGGCCTGTTGGGGTCCTCCACTGCCGCCGCTTCCACCAACCGCCCCAGCCCCAAGGGAGTCAAGACGGCGGAGGACCGGGTGGCCTATCTGGAGGGGTACGGCTGGCTCGTGAATCCCGAGCCCATCGCCGTGGAAGAGCTCCTCATTCCAAAGGAGTTCGACGAGACCTACAATGAGTATTTGGAGCTCCAGACCTCTCAGGGCTTCGATCTGACCAAGTATCAGGGGAAGCGGGTGAAGCGGTACGCCTTCGAGATCCTCAACTACCCCACCGGTGAGACCGGGGTCCAGGCAGGCATCCTGGTCTACAAAAACACCGTCATCGGAGGCGAGGTCCTCTCCGCCCAGCTCAACGGTTTCCTCCACGGCCTGGCCATGCCGGAGGCCGACCAATAGGCAAAAAAGGCCGTCTGACTTTGTCAGGCGGCCTTTTGCTTATTTCTCCATCATGTGGACGTTGATGTGGTCGTAGGTCATCTCAATCCCATTCTGGTCGAAGGCCAGCTTCACCTCACGGAGCACGTCGAAGTACACGTCCCAATAGTCACCATTGGCGCACCAAGCCCGCAAGGTGTAGTCGATGGCACTGGAACCGTACTTGCTGACCCGAGCAAAGGGCGCGGGGTCGGCCAGGACCTTGGCGTGGCCAGCCAGGACCTTCTCCAGGACGGTCTCCACCTTCTCCACCGGCGCAGCGTAAGAGGCGGAGACCACCAGGTCCACCCGGCGCTTCTCCTCGGCGCTGTAATTCACGATCTTTGCCCCGGAGATCTCGCTGTTGGGGAGAAAAATGAGCTTGTTGTCCACAGTGGTCACCTTGGTATACACCAGTCCGATATCGGTGATGGTACCGGAGATCCCGGCGGTCTCCACATAGTCTCCCACGGCGAAGGGCTTGGCGGTCAGGAGCATGAGGCCCCCGGCCAGGTTGGACAAGGTGCCCTGGATGGCCAGGGAAACGGCCAGACCAGCCAGGCTCAAGACCGCCAGAAGGGAGGTCACGGGGATACCAATATAGTCGGCCACAATGAGGATGATGAGGAACCAGAGAAGGATATTGAGGACGGATTTGATGAAGGTATGGAGGCTCTTCTCCACCTTCAGGCGGAGGATGGCCTTCTCTGCAATACTCATCAGCAGCTTCTTAACGATCAGGCAGACAACAAAGAGAAGGGCCAGCATCAGGACCTTGGTCCAGGTGAACTGGCTGAGGGTTTGGGACACACTTCCCAGAACTTCCTCGGCGCTGGTGGTAACATCAGGCATAGTTTTCTTCCTTTCTATCTGTATCTCATTTACATAGGGTTTCCATTTTACTTGAAATACCATTAAGACAATGGAAAGAGGGTTTTACGGCTTCCCGATACCTTGCGGGCTATTGTGGGTGACTGACAGCTTTCCTCTCCGTATCGGAGGACTCTCCGGGTCCAGGCCCACAGGCCGATGTTCAGAACGGCCTGTGGATTACAAACAAAAATGGGGGGCAAAGAAAAAGCGCGGACCCTGACGGGTCCGCGCCTTTAAATGCTGTTTTCCTCAAAGTGGGAAGAACTTACTTCTCCTCGACCTCGATGACAACGCCGGAACCGACGGTACGGCCACCCTCACGGATAGCGAAA
>JAHHSF010000068.1 GCA_020025375.1 Oscillospiraceae bacterium
TTTGCTTGGAGATTTGGGTTTAGACGAAACCGTTCTAATTAACGACAACCATACACAAGGACATTCAGGACCGTCTGCCCACCTTTAATCGACCCCTCTATCTCCAGGTAAAGGAGGTCCTGGAGGAGAATAAGGCGGAGCGCCATATCCGGGGTGGGATGGCCACTCGAAACAAGTATAAAGGGCATTAAAAAACGGACCGCTCCCCAGTTTTCGGGAGCGGTCCGTTTCATACGGAAAAGCCATGCCCTGTGAGCCGTGCAATCCCCATGGAAAGCCCCACCAGCACGGGCTGATGGGCCAGATAGACCAGCAGGGAGTGCCGTCCCAGCCAGTCCAGGCCGGGGACGCAGAAAGCCCGGAACGCCTCCGGGACCCGGTCCCTGTACCGCCCCAGCCCGGTCCCGGTCAAAAAGAGGAAGAACCAGGGGAGCAGGGGCCAGTAGTCCGAGGAGCGGAACCCGGGGCCATAGAAGCCCAGAGGATAGAGAAAGGAAAGCCCGGTGGGCCGGGGGAAGAACGCTTTGGTTAACATAAAAAATATTATGTAAATAATAATTGCCGCCTGATGGGGAGTCTTTTCCCAAAACCGTCCTGTAAGTCCGTAGAGAATCATGGCCCATCCTAAAAAGGAGAGGATACCGAAGTGGATGGGGTCCCCCCACAGGGCAGTGACGGCGCTGACCGCCACCCCACAGAGAACCACCCGCAGCCCCCGTTTGGGATTGCTCCGGGAGAGAGTGGAGGAGAAGCCGGCCAGGAGGATAAACCCCCAGGAGGAGCATATCTGGAGAAACACCATGAAGGGCTTGTCCAGAGCGAAAGCGGAAAAGCCGCAGTAGATGTACAAGTCGTATCCGAAATGAAAGAGGATCATAAGGACCACGCACAGCCCCCGCAGGGTATCCAGTCCCCGGATACGGGAGGTGCGTGGAAGGAGCTCCGTGCCGTGCGCTTGTTTTTCCAGTAATGTGGTCCCCATCAGACATTGAAGCGGAAGAGGACGATGTCCCCATCCTTCATGACGTACTCCTTGCCCTCGGAACGGACCAGGCCCTTCTCCTTGGCGGCGGCCATGGAGCCGCACTTCACCAAATCGTCGAAGGCGATGACCTCGGCCCGGATGAAGCCGCGCTCAAAGTCGGTGTGGATCTTACCGGCGGCCTGGGGGGCCTTGGTGCCGTTCACAATGGTCCAGGCCCGGCACTCGTCCTCGCCGGCGGTGAGGAAGGAGATGAGACCCAGCAGGCTATAGCTGGCCTTGATGAGCCGGTCCAGGCCGGACTCGGCCACCCCCAGATCCTCTAGGAACATGGCCTTGTCCTCACCGGAGAGTTCGGCAATCTCCGCCTCCAGCTTGGCGCAGACCGGGATGACCTGGGCAGCCTCCTTGGCAGCGATCTCCTGGACCTGAGCATAGTAGGGCACGTTTTGATAGTCGGCAAAGCCATCCTCGTCCAAGTTGGCGGCGAAGATGATGGGCTTGAGGGAGAGAAGCTCGGCGGTGGCGATGATGGCGGCATCGTCCTCATCGCACTCAAAGCTGCGGGCGGAGTTGCCGTCGTTGAGCCAGACCAGCAGGCTCTTAAAGACCTCGGCCTCATGGAGGAACTTCTTGTCCCCCTTGGCGGCGGTCTCGGCCTTCTTGATGCGGCGCTCCACCATCTCCACGTCGGCCATGATGAGCTCCAGGTCGATGATACCGATGTCCCGGCTGGGGTCGGTGGAGCCCTCCACATGGATGACGTTCTCGTCGTCGAAGCAACGGACCACGTGGACGATGGCGGAGCACTCCCGGATGTTGGCCAGGAACTTGTTGCCCAGGCCCTCGCCCTTGGAGGCTCCCTTCACCAGACCGGCAATGTCCACGAACTCGATGACGGCGGGGGTGGTCTTCTTGGGGGCGTAGAAATCGGAGAGCCAGTCCAGCCGGTGATCAGGGACGGTGACCACGCCCACGTTGGGGTCAATGGTGCAGAAGGGGTAGTTGGCCGCCTCGGCTCCGGCGTTGGTGATGGCATTGAAGAGGGTGCTTTTGCCCACGTTGGGCAGGCCTACGATGCCTAATTTCATATCTATTTACATCTCCTTAATTTGCAATGGTTTGCAGGTTTTCTCCCCGCACTTCCGCACCAAAGCGCTCTTAGCCTGCGGTGTGGAATGACTGAAACTGATGCACAGCATTTGTCAGAGAATCATCAGAGTCATGAACACAGCGGTCCACGGTAGTTTGAATACTC
Organism: Oscillospiraceae bacterium; assembly: GCA_020025375.1. Classification (GTDB taxonomy): domain Bacteria; phylum Bacillota; class Clostridia; order Oscillospirales; family Oscillospiraceae; genus JAHHSE01. The sequence goes on from JAHHSF010000068.1 coordinate 2,241, forward strand.
GCATGGCCGAGTAACGTCTGTAAGACTTTGGGCTGAATCCCATTTTCAATGGTCCTCGTTGCGTATGTGTGGCGAAGTGCGTACATACAAAAGCGCTTGATAAGATTGTATCAGAAGACTCTTCCTTTTTCAATGTCCTTCGGCACTTTTGGCGGGTGGATTGCATAATGAAGTTGGACACCTAAGAAAAAACATAGTAATTTTTCCAGCATGGTAAAAAGAAGTTGCCCCCCAAAAAATGCAATCTTGTCCCAGTGTCAAAAATGTGGTATTATGGTAAAAACAACGAAGGGGGGCCGTGCCATGGAAACGATGGTGATCGGCATTGCCGGTGGGACCGGCTCGGGGAAGACCACCCTCACCAACCGCCTGAAGGATCGCTTTGGGGACAACGTATCGGTGGTGTATCACGATAACTATTACAAGGCACACGACGATATGCTGTATGAGGAGCGGTGCAAGCTCAACTACGACCACCCGAACGCCTTTGACACCCAGCTGATGATCGAGCATATCCGTCAGCTCAAGGCGGGCCAGGCCGTCCAGTGCCCCATCTATGACTACACGGTCCATAACCGTTCCAAGGAGACCATCACCATCCTGCCCACCAAGGTCATCATCGTGGAGGGTATCCTTATTTTCGAGAACAAGGATCTCCGGGACCTGATGGACATTAAGATCTTCGTGGATACCGATGCAGACGTGCGTATCCTCCGCCGCATCACCCGGGACGTGAAGGAGCGGGGCCGCTCCCTTGATTCGGTGGTGGACCAGTATCTCACCACCGTCAAGCCCATGCACGAACAGTTCGTGGAGCCGGCCAAGCGCCACTCGGACATCATCGTTCTGGAGGGCGGGCACAATGTGGTGGCGCTGGATATGATTATCCAGCGGGTCAAAACTCATATCGAGGAATAAAAATATTTCACCTTATGTGAAATAAACAGGTCCAGTAAAAACGGACAATGACAAAATCCCCCCTGTTGTAGTTCTTATTATCCTACAACAGGGGGGATTTTGTGTTACTGGACCGGTTCAGCAAATCCCGGGGGTGTCCAGGTATTCAGATGAGAAACTTTTAGGCGGCGGTCTCAGCCTCAACCACGGGGGCAGAGAGGGTCTCCTGCAGAGCGGTGACCTGCTCGGCGGTCAGGCCCACGGTCTCGGTGAGGTAAGCCTCGGCAGCGGCCTTCAGGTCGGTCTTCTCCAGAGCGGCCTCGTCCTCCACACCGGCAATGGTGATGAGGTTGGCGATGACGTTGCTCTGGGCGATGCGGGTCCAGCGGTCGGAGTGGTACTCCACACCGTAGTAATTCTCAAAGGAGACCATGTAATCATCCACGATTTCATCCAGATCTGCGCCCATGGCGGCAGCCAGCAGGGTGTTGACGAAGCCGGCGCGGTCCTTGCCCTCGGTGCAGTGGATGAGGTAGGGGCCTTCGTTGGCGATCATGTACTCCAGACCGGTCTTCAGCTTGGCGTTGAAGTCCTCGGCGGTGAAGTCCACGCCCATGTCCAGGGGGATGACGTTCAGGGTAGCGTAGTAGCTTTCAGCGTAGCCCTCGTAGCCCTCCATCTTCTCCTGGCTGTCGGCCAGGTTAATCACGGTCTTGACGCCGGCGGCCTTAGTAAGGTCATCCGCATAGGTGTTGCGGCCCAGCTCGGGGTTCACGGGGCTGGAGGAGCGGTAGAGCACGCCCTCGGCGATGTCACCGATGACAACGTTGCGGAAATTGGCAAAGATCTCGTCGCTCTCGTAGTCCTCACGGACGTTGGTGCGCAGAGCATCGATGTTGCGGATTTCGTACTCCTCCAGATAACCGGCCTTCTCAGCCATGGAGAAGCTGAGGACGGTGTCGTCCACAGTCACGCCGTAGGTCTCGGCAAAGTTGCCCATGTTGATGGCCACAGCGATGCGGCCGGTGTCCTTGTCGGCCAGAACGATGGGGTTGCCGGTGTCCACATTGGAGTAGCCGGTACCATAGGGGGCCTGGATGGTGGTCTCTCCAACGGTGATGTTCAGGATGTCGCCCACCTCATAGCCGGCGCCGGCAAAGACGGTCTCCGGAATGTCGGTGGTGACGTTTCCGTACTTGCTGATGGAGGAAGCGGTACCAGCCACTTCACCGTCCAGGGCATCCTTGAGGAAGCCGATGCCGACCTCGATGGCCTCATGGAGCGCACTGAAATCGCCGGAGAAAACATTGAAGGTGTGATCTGCGCCTTCCACGATCCAGCAGGTGTTCTTCTCCTTGTCCAGAGAGAACACGCTGAAGGAGTCATCCAGAGGCACGGTGGTATCCTGGTCGCCGTGGATGGAGAGGATGGGGGCCTCGATCTTGGCGGCCTCCTTCAGAACATCGGTGTTCTTCACATCCTCAAACCACTTGGGGCCAATGTGCAGAGGCTCACGCCAATCGAAGGTCTTCTCATAGTAGCCGTCCTTCTTGGCAGTGGCGTAATCCTTGGCGAAATCGCCGGTCAGGTCGGTCAGATCCAGAGCGCCGGCCCAGGTGATGACGGCCTTAAAGGTCTCCGGATACTCGGCGGCGGCCAGCAGGGCGTTGGTGCCACCCTGGCTCCAGCCCATGACGGCCAGCCTCTCACCGTCCACGTCCTCCATGCCGGCCAGGTAGTCGGCGGCGGCCTTTGCGTCGATGTTGGCAGAGGTGAAGTTATAATTCACATAGTCGGCGGTGGAGTCGCCGTTGCCCATAAAGTCAAAGCGGATGGAGGCGATGCCGCACTGAGCCATGGCAGCGGCGGCCTCGATGTAGGCCATACCGGCCTCGTCCTTGTTGGAGCCGGTGCCGTGAAGCATAACCACGGCAGAGTAGGGAGCTTCCTGCTCCTGGGCAGGCATGGTAACGACGGCGGGGATGGTATGGGCGGGGATTCCGTCGGTCTCAGGGACCTCGATCTCCACGTACTCGTCGCGGTAGGGAGGGATAACGTTGTTGTAGAAGTTGACCATCATGGTGGCCAGCTCAGCGCGGATGGCAGTGCCGTTGGGATCGAGCAGGTTTCCGGGCTTGCCGGAGATGATGCCGGTGCCAACGGCAAAGGTCATGCCCTCAACGGCCCAGTCGGCCACTTCGGCGGCATCGGCAAAGGTGGAGCAGTCGCCCTCGGTGCCCTTCATACCGGTAAGCTCGGCGTAGCGGGTCAGAATAGCGGCCAACTCGGCACGAGTCACGGCCCGGTCTCCGGCATAAGCGCCGGTGCCGTCGCCGGTGGTGAGGCCCATGTCCTCGGCCCAAGCGGCAGAGTCGGCATACCAGGTGCCCTCCACGTCGGTGAAGGAGGCCTTCTCCTCAACGGCGGGCTTCCCAAAGGTGTTGTAGAGCATCTGGAACACGGTGGCGCGGGTGACGGTGGCAGCGGCGTCGAAGCCGTTGCCGGTGGAGGTCATCAGGCCCATGTCCATGACGGCCTTGGCGGCGTCGGTGTACCACTGGCCGCCCTCCAGGCCCACGTACTTCACGGTGATGCGGCCGGCAGGAGCACCATACTGCTCGGCAGTAATCACGCCACCCAGGACCTCGTTGGTGTAGTCAGCCAGAGCCTGGTCCAGAGGAGTGCCGGTGTCAACCATAGTGGCCTTGGCATCCTTGAAGGCATAGTAGGTGTCGCCACCCACGGCGGAGAAGTCGTTGGTAGCGATGGTGTAGGTGGCCTCCAGATCCAGAGGCTCACCGGCAATCGTCACGTCCTGGATACGGGTACCGGGGTTGGCGCAGCGGAAGTAGGTACCGTAAGCCTCACCGTTCTCATACTCGGCGGTCGTGTCGATGCTGAAGGTGATGCCGGAGACCTGGGGGAAGGCGCCGATGGAGCTGGGGGTGCAGAAGGTAGCGGCCTCCAGGGTCTCCAGAATCTGCTGGCCGGTCAGCTCCAGAGTGACGACCACGTTTCCGAAGGGGAACACGGTATTCATGGTCTTGGCGGAGATGTCGCCAGCGGGGATGGAGGCGCGAATGCCGCCGCCGTTGGTAATGGCGGCCACAACGTGGTCGCCCTGGTCCTTCTGAGCAAACCACAGCAGGGCATCGGTGGCGAAGTCGCCCAGGTTGGTCTCGCCGGTACGGACGTTGCTCTTCACGCCGTCCAGCTCCACCTCGGTCTTACCGATAATGGTCTTCAGGGCCTCGTCCACGGCAGCGTTGGTCTTGGCAACCACAGCGGCCACATCCTCGTCCACCTTGGTGTACTCAGCGGCAGAGACCAGGTCGGCGGTGAAGGTCTTGGTCTCGGCGGCGTAGATGACAACGCCCACGTTGGCCAACTTCTCGCCGGTGGAGACGATCAGGGTATCGCTGGTGTTCTCAAAGGTAGGATAGGTCTCAGCCTTGACGGGCTTGCCATCTTTCATGACGGTGTGGGAGTGGCCGTCCACGAACAGGTCGATGCCGGTGACGTTGTTGACCAGATCGCAGCTGCGGTTTGCAGCGGCGGCGGTCTCCTCGTCCACGCCCAGGTGGCCCAGGCTCACGACCAGGTCACAACCGGCAGCTTTCAGCTCGTCCACCTGAGCCTGGGCGCAGGCGTACAGGTCCTCGGAGGCCAGGAAGCTCAGGCCGGCGACCTTTTCGGGGTTGGTCTTGGTGGCGGCCTCGGGAGTATCCAGGCCGAACACGCCCACCTTCAGGCCTTCCAGTTCAAAAATCTTGTTGGCCTCGAAGAGAACGTCGCCGTTTTCATCCAGAATGTTGGCGGCCAGGATGGGGAACTCGGCGTTGGCGACCACGTTCATCAGGTTCTCAGCGCCCCAGTCAAACTCGTGGTTGCCGGGAGCCATGGCGTCATAGCCGGCGGCGTTCATAAACTTGATCGCATCGGCACCCTGGTTGTAGTTGACCAGGGGAGTGCCTTGCGT
>JAHHSF010000069.1 GCA_020025375.1 Oscillospiraceae bacterium
GTCGGAGGCGTGTTCCTTTACAAGTTCCTCACTGCGGAAGAGGCGGTAGAGAGCCAGATCCAGAGTCAGATTGCTCAGGTCTCCTCTATCCAAAGCTCGGTCTCTGGCTCCGGCAACGCCCGGGCCAAAGAATCCGCCGCCATCACCCTTACCCAGGGCGGTACCGTCCAGGATGTCCTGGTCGCCGCCGGCGACGTGGTCACTGCGGGCCAGCCCCTTTACGTCATCCGCAGTCAGGCCGCCGAGGATGAGGTCAAGACTGCCCAGGAGCGGGTAGACAACCTTTATAAGGATATGGAGGATCTGCAGAAGCAGAAAACCAATCTGGTGGTCCGGGCTCCCTTCGCCGGCAAGCTGGTGGAGGAAGAGGAGTTCGCCCCCGGCTCCACCGTGAGCAAGGGCGCCTCCGTGGCTACCTTGGTCAACGACAAGAAGCTGAAGCTCTCCCTCTATTTCAGCTACGCCTACGATGGCCAGATTGCCGTGGGCCAGGCCGTGTCTGTCTCCATCCCCGCCGTCATGGACAGCTTCACCGGTACCGTGGAGCAGGTGAACAAGGTCCACTACATCTCCCCCGAGGGCTCCGACTATTTCGAGGTCGTGGTCTCCTTCGCCAATGCGGGCACCCTTACCGAGGGCATGAGCGCCTCCGCCTCCCTCACCGCCGCCGACGGCACCCCCATTTACCCCTACCAGAATGCCAAGACTGAGTATTATGAGACCCGGCAGATTCTCACCGAGGCCGCTGGGCCCCTGATCTCCGCCAACCTGCTCCGCTACGCCAACGTGGAGGCGGGCCAGGCTCTGATGACCATGGGCTCCGACACCATTGACAGCGACATCCGCGCCAAGCAGAAGGAGATTGACGAGGCGGCGGAGAATTTGGCCGATGCCCAGAAGGCCCTGGGCAACTTCAACGCCACCGCCCCCATCGATGGCACCATCACCTCCTGCAGCCTGGCCGTTGGCCAGGAGGTCAAGAGCGGCGACACCGTCATCACCATCTCCAACAACAACACCATGGTGGTGGAGATCACGGTGGACGACCGGAACATCTCCTTTGTGAAGCCCGGCATGACCGTGGACCTGTCCGACTATAACGGCAATATCTTCACCGGTGTGGTCACCAACATCAATATGGCGGTGGGCGGCGAGAACAGCCAGAACGGCATGACCAACTACCCCGTCTCCCTGGAGGTAGAAAACTTCAGCAATACCCTTCTGGCCGGTATGTGGCTGGATTACTCCTTCGTCACCAGCCAGTCCGACGACTGTATCGTGGTGCCCATGCAGTCGGTACAGTACATGCCCGACGCCGAGGGCAACAGCCAGTCTGTGGTATTCATCAAGGCCGAGACCAAACCCGAAAACGCCCTGGAGCTGGACCTGCCCCCCGTGGACCCCGGCCAGCCCCCCAAGTATCCCACTGCGGAAGAGGGCTGGTACCCCGTTCCCGTGGTCACCGGTCTGGATGACAACTACAACGTGGAGGTCAAGGAAGGCTTGGCCGGCGGCGAGGAGGTCTTTGTGAGTTACTACGTCGAGAACGCCTGGGGTTAAGGAGGCGACGGTATGCTCATCGACATTCAAAACCTGTTTAAAATATACAATGAGGGCAAGGAGAGCGAGGTCCGCGCCCTGAACGGGGTCACTTTGACAATCGACCGCGGGGAATTCGTGGCCATCATCGGTGCTTCCGGCTCCGGCAAGTCCACCCTCATGAATATCCTGGGTTGTCTGGACATCCCCACCTACGGGGACTACTGGCTGGACGGCACCGACATTACCGACCGCACCGACCGGGAGCTGGCCCACCTCAGAAATAAAGAGATTGGCTTTATCTTTCAGGGCTACAACCTCATCCCCGCCCTCTCCGCCTATGAGAACGTGGAGTTGCCCCTCATCTATCAGGGAGTCCCCGCCGGGAAGCGGGAGGAGCGTATTATGGAGGCCCTGGAAAAGGTCTCCATGGCCGACCGCTGGCGACACAAGCCCGCCGAGATGTCGGGCGGCCAGCAACAACGGGTGGCCATCGCCCGGGCCATCGCCACCCATCCCCCCATCATTATGGCTGACGAGCCCACCGGAGCTCTGGACTCCAAGACCGGCAAGCACGTGCTGGAAATCCTCCATGAGCTGAACCGGGAGGGTTCCACCGTCATCCTCATCACCCACGACAACGGCATCGCCGCCGCCGCCCGCCGCATCGTCCGTATCTCGGACGGCCGCATCGTGGCCGATGGCACCAAAGAGGAGGTGGGCCTGTGAATCTGACCCAAGCCATCAAAATGGCCGCCAAATCCATTTTTTCCAACAAGGGCCGCTCCGCCCTCACCATGCTGGGCATCATCATCGGCCTGGCCGCCGTCATCGTCCTTGTCTCCTACGCACAGGGACAGAACATGGCCATGAACGCCTATTACGAAAGCATGGGCACCAATATCATTTCCGTCTCCGCCTATTCCTGGGGCGGCGGCGGGCAGGTAGACATAGGCAAGAAGATCCACAACTACTGCCTCCAGCTGGATGGGGTGGCCGGCATTACCCCCAATGGCTACGTTTACGGCGACCCCACCATTAAGTACGAGTCCAAGACCCTCTCCCGGAACCGGGGAGGCGGCTCCTTTGCCGTGGTTTCCCCCGGTGGCATGGATGGCGGATATCAGGTGAACGAATACCCCGAGATCCGCATGGGGAACGATTACTTCGGTGTCTGCAACGGCTTCACCATCGCCAGGGGCCGGGAGTTCTCTTACCTGGAGCTGGAGAACATGAGCCAGGTCTGCGTCCTGGGGGCTGCCACCGCCGAATATCTTTTCGGCTTTACCGACCCCATCGACAAGACCATTTCCATCAACGGCCGCCCCTTCCGGGTCATCGGCGTCTATCAGAGCAAGGGCGCCAAGGCCGACTTGGGCAACAGCGAAGAGAGCCAGTGGATGGAGGAATCCATCAGGCGGCAGGACCGCCTTGTGGTCCTGCCCTATACCATGACCCGCTACTTCAACAACAACGAGAGCATCAGTGATTATGTCATCAAGGCCAAGACCTCTGACGACCTGAAGGAGATCACCACCGCCCTCAACGGCTTTTTGTCCACCATTATTAACGAGAACAACGGCTACTACTACGTTGACAACCCCCAGGCCTGGCAGAAGCAGAACAACGAGGCCAACGAGCTTCAGCAACGCTTCCTGGGCGGCGTAGCCGCCATCTCCCTGCTGGTGGGCGGCATCGGCATCATGAACATTATGCTGGTCACCGTCACCGAGCGCACCCGGGAGATCGGCATCCGCAAGGCCATCGGCGCCGAGCGCCGGAGCATCATCACCCAGTTCCTTATCGAGGCGGCCATGATTTGCGGCATTGGCGGCATCTTTGGAATCATTGTGGGTTATCTGGGGACCCTCATCGTTGGGAAATTGTCCTTCGGGACGATATTAATACCCAGTCCCGAGATTACCGTGGGTGCCTTCGTCATCTCGGTGGTCCTGGGCATCATCTTCGGTATGTATCCCGCTATCAAGGCTTCGGGCCTCCAGCCTGTGGAAGCCCTGCGGGCAGATTAAAGGAGAGAGAGTATGAAGCTGAAAAATGTATTTTCCGGTCTGCTGGCCGCTGCCACCCTGGCGAGCCTGATGACGGTCGCCCCCGCCGCGGCCGCCGAGCTGACCGCTTTCACTGACGTCAGGGACCCCGCCGTGGCTGAGGCCGCCGAGGTCCTCCGGGTGCTGGGCATCGTGGACGGCAACGGTTCCGGGGCATTTATGCCCGAGAGCACCCTGGACCGGGCCGCCTTCTGCAAGATGACGGTGGAGCTCATGGGCAACGGCGACCAGGTGGCCGCCCAGCAGAACCGGACCATCTTCCGGGACGTGTCCTCCACCCACTGGGCCAACGGCTACATCAACGTAGCCACCCAGGGGACCACCTCCGGTGAGACCACCACTCCCGGCATCATCCGGGGGGATGCCCAGGGAAATTTCAATCCCAACCGGGCCATCACCTATGCCGAAGCCGTCACCATCCTGATGCGGGTCCTGGGCTATGGGGACGCGGACGTGGGCTTTGGCGGCAAGTGGTATGACGGCTATATGAACACCGCCCGGAGCATCGACCTGCTGGACGGCGTAACCGCCGGGGCCGAGTCTACCATCACCCGTGGCCAGGCCGCCATTCTCTTCCAGAACCTCCTCTTTGCCGACGCTAAGGGCGGCTCCGCCCCCTACCTCACCCAGCTGGGCGGCTCGGTGAAGGACGATGCCATCGTCCTCTCCACCTCGGCCACCGCTGCCGACGGCACCACCGGCTCCATTCAGACCACCCTGGGCACCTACCGCACCGACCGGGTGAGTTTCTCCTCCGCATTCAACGGCGTGCGGGGTGAGGTGGCCCTGGACAAGGATGAAAAGATTATTGCCTTCCTTCCCCGGAAAACCGACACCATCAAGCGTCTCACCGTAACCGACAAGGATGCCAACTACGTCACCGGCGTGGATGGGGTCCGTGTGGACTTGGATCGGACCGTCGCCGTCTGGCAGAACGGGGAAGCCACTACCTATGACAAGATCTGGTCTACCTTAAAGACCGGAACCTCTCTGGTCCTGTGTTACAACGCCGGGGGCAATAATGACTACCTCTATGTGTCCGACACCGCTGCCAGTGTGGAAAGCCGCGTCCTGGTCCTCAAGACCAAGCCCAGCGGTGCCAATCCCTTTACCGCGCTCAGCGGGAACGCCGCCCTCTATAAGAACGGAATGGCGGTCACCGCTGACGACCTGCGTCAGTACGACGTAGGGGTCCTGGACAAGGGCTCCAACACCATTCAAATCTCCGACCGACGCCTCACCGGCGTGTATGAGAACGCCGCCCCCAATACCACTGCCCCTGCCACTGTGACCGTCATGGGCCACTCCTTTGATGTGCTCCCCGGTGCCATCGCCGACCTTCAGTCCTTTGAAATCGGCGACCGCATGACTCTCCTGCTCACCTTCGACAACCAGGTGGCCGGGGTAGTCACCCCCACCGCCGCTACCGGCACCGCCGTTGGCATCGCCACGGTAGAAAACGGCGAGTGCTCCGTGACGCTTCTGGACAGCGACATCGCGTTGACCGGGACGACCTCTTCCCCGGACTCTCTGAACGGTAAGCTGGTCACCGTCAGCTCCAACAAGAAGGGGCAGCTTTTCCTCTCCGCCGTGAAGGATAGCGGCGCCTCTACCGCCATCGACCTGGCGAATGGGACCATGGGCACCCGGATGCTGACCGACAACGTGAAATTCTACGACTGCGTGGCCGGCGGAGCGCTGAAAGAGGTCTCCAAGGACGACATTGCCCTGAACCGCATCCCCATCAATAAAATCGCCTTTACCGCCCTGGACTACGCGGGCCGGGTATCCCTGGTGGTCCTGAACGACGTGACCGGCGACTGCTACGAGTACGGCTACTTTGTCTATAACGTGGATCAGAAGCCCGTCCCCGGCGGTGAAAAGGATGAGACCTACGAGACCCGCACCATCGCCATCCGCAACGGCGGCGAAAAGGGTGGTGAGGACGTCACCGGCACCGCTATCCCCACCCTCACCGCCTTCCACTCCGGCAAGCCCGGCGGCATCGCCGTGGCCAATGGCAAGCTGGCCAGCTCCGTGGAGCTGAAGGAACTGAAGGGCGTGTCCCGCTCCTCTTTTGACGTGGCCGAGATGACCCTGACCACCACCGACAACATCTTCCCCATCTATGACCAGGTTCAGTGTTACAATCAGACCACTCACCAGTGGTTCACCCCCGGCAAGGAGGGCGTGACTGCCGCTGTGGGCTTTGCCGATACCCTTACCGTCTATTACGACAAGGACCCCGCCGAGGGCGGTAAGATCCGCATGATCGTCGCGGAATAACCAATACCGTTCCCCCAGAGGGCGCGCTCACCGAGCGCGCCCTCTTTTTAAGAAATGGACCTTGTGAGGGCTTTGGCTGCCAATTTGACATAGCAATACCCCCTGATGTAGCTTTATGATCCTACATCAGGGGGCGTTTGTCATTGTCCGTTTTTACTGGATCGGTTCACGGTTCATCTTCTTCGGGGCTTTTCTTTCTTTGACTTAATCGCTTTGCCAGATACATCCGTTGACGTTTCTCGCCTGCTTCAAATTTCTGGATAGCCATCGAGCTGATTCTGCAGCATACAGCGCACAGTGACACGAGCCTTTCCGCCGTAGGTACAAGTAAAAAGGGTCAAATCGTAGCTCTCGTCTGTCATTTCCTCCACATCAGTCGCATCCATGACAAAGATTTCTTCAACACCATACTTGTATTCCTGCCCAACCGCATCGGTCAGCAGAATTTCGCTCCCTTGATGCAGGCTGTTAAGCCGGCCAAAGTGACAATCATAATTGTGGGCGAGAATCACCAGACCACCACTTTGAATGCTGCCGGCATAGACACATGGGTTGTTTCGCAGCTTGGGATAGCTCCAATCCGACTGCACCGGGAGCTCCAATCCAAGTTCAGGAATGGTCAGTATGCCCAAATATACTGTTTCGTCCCATTCAAGCGTTGGTTTTGGATGTGAACCTAATTTTTTCTCATGGCGTTTTGTTTCAATTTGCTCCTGTACTGCCTTCAGTGCCTTGTTACTTGCTTTGCTCGCAGTATATTCCGCCCTTCGGTTATATCCAAACAAAAGCACACTGCCTGTAAGCAGCAAACCGCCAAGCGATAGGAACATTTTTCCTATCAGTTTCTTGCTTTTCATCTTATTTTTCACGACGAGACAAACGATAACCAATTACGACACACGCCAATCCGGCAATTACAAGGACCGGTATCGGCCATTGTACCATGCCTGTTTGGGGTAGTTTCATGGCTGGCTCAGTCTGGTCTGGGACATCTGGCTGTTCTTGGTTATCTGGCTGCTCCGGCTGCTCCGGCTGCTCTGGCTGCTCCGGCTGCTCCGGCTGCTC
>JAHHSF010000007.1 GCA_020025375.1 Oscillospiraceae bacterium
CAGACCAAGAAGGCCATCAACAACAAGTTCATCCAGGAGGCCATGACCGACTTTCTCCGCTCCCAGCTCCAGGTCTATTTTATCGAGAACCGCTTCGATGCCGACAAGATTGCCGAGCAGGTCCTGGTAAACAAACGGAGCCGGGAGTCCGCTGAGAAAGCCCGGGTGGCTGTGAAGAAGAAGCTCTCCGGCACCCTGGACATCGCCAACCGGGTCCAGAAATTCGTGGACTGCCGCACCAAGGACACAGAGCGTCGGGAACTCTATATCGTAGAGGGTGACTCGGCTCTGGGTTCGGTCAAGCTGAGCCGGGACGCCGAGTTTCAGGGCATCATGCCCGTCCGGGGCAAAATCCTCAACTGCCTCAAGGCCGACTACGCCAAAATTTTTAAGAGCGAGATTATTACCGATCTGCTGAAGGTCATGGGGTGCGGCGTGGAGGTCACCGACAAGCATGCCAAGGATCTTGCCTCCTTTGACTTGGCCAACCTGCGCTGGAACAAGATCGTCATCTGTACCGATGCCGACGTGGACGGCTTCCAGATTCGCACCCTCATCCTCACCATGCTCTACCGCCTGGTGCCCACCCTGATTCAGCGGGGGTATGTATATATTGCGGAATCCCCCCTCTACGAGATCGACTATAAGGAAAAGACCTGGTTTGCCTACTCCGACAAGGAGAAAAACGACATTGTGGCCGAGATTGGCGCGGACAAGAAGATCAGTGTCCAGCGCTCCAAGGGTCTGGGCGAAAACGAGCCGGACATGATGTGGCTGACCACCATGAACCCCGAGACCCGGCGGCTTATCAAGGTCATGCCCGAGGACGTGGAACGCACCGCCGCCATGTTCGACCTCCTCCTGGGGGACAACCTCCAGGGCCGGAAGGACCATATTGCCGAAAACGGCTATAAATTCCTGGAACTGGCAGATATTTCCTAAGCAACAGATTGGACGACACCTTATTTACCCCCGGCATCATCGGCCTGCCCGAGCAACAGACACACTGACGACAAGGACTGATACCAATGGCAAAGAAGAGGGCCCCCGAGGAGGGGCATAAAAAAGTCAACAACCCCAACGTAATGGGCCTGCGGCCCGAGGTGCTGGAGCAACCCATTACCGAGACACTGGAAATCAACTATATGCCCTACGCCATGAGCGTAATCGTCTCCCGGGCCATCCCGGAGATTGATGGGTTCAAGCCCTCCCACCGGAAGCTTCTGTACACCATGTACCAGATGCATCTGCTGGGAGGCGCCCGGACCAAGAGCGCCAACGTGGTGGGTGCCACCATGAAGTTGAACCCTCACGGCGACCAGGCCATTTACGACACCATGGTCCGCCTCTCCCGGGGCTATGGGGCTCTTCTGCACCCTCTGGTGGACTCCAAGGGCAACTTCGGTAAGGTCTACTCCCGGGACATGGCCTGGGCTGCCAGCCGGTACACTGAGGTACGGCTGGACCCCATCTGCGCCGAGCTCTTCAATGGCATTGACCAGGACACGGTGGACTTCGTGGACAACTACGACGGCACCATGAAGGAGCCCGCCCTCCTGCCCACCTCCTTTCCCAATGTGCTGGTCTCTGCCAATCAGGGCATCGCCGTTGGCATGGCCTCCAACCTGTGCGGCTTTAACCTGGGGGAGGTGTGCGATGCCACTACTGCCTACCTCAAGGACCCCGAGACCGATATTATGTTAACCTTGAAGGCCCCCGACTTTCCCACCGGCGGCGAGCTTCTCTACGACGAGGCCGCCCTGCGGGAAATCTATCGCACCGGCCGGGGCTCCTTCCAGGTCCGGGCCAAGTGGCGGTATGAGAAGAAGGAAAACCTCATCGAAATTTACGAGATTCCCTACACCACCACCGCCGAGGCCATTTTGGACAAGGTGGCCGACCTCATTAAGGGCGGCAAGCTGAAAGAGATCGCTGATATGCGGGATGAGACCGACCTCAACGGCCTCAAACTCACCATTGACCTCAAGCGGGGGGCCGACCCGGACAAGCTCATGGCCCGTCTCTTCAAGCAGACGACGCTCCAGGACTCCTTCGCCTGCAACTTCAACATCCTGATTGCCGGGATGCCCCGAGTCATGGGAGTGCGGGAGATTTTGGAGGAGTGGTCGGCCTGGCGGATGGATGGCGTGCGCCGTCGGACCCACTTCGTCATGAAGAAAAAGGAGGAAAAGCTCCACCTTCTGAAGGGCCTGAAGAAGATTCTGTTGGACATCGACCGGGCCATACAGATTATCCGGGAGACCGAGGAGGATTCCGAGGTGGTCCCCAACCTGATGATCGGCTTCGGCATCGACAGTATCCAGGCCGAGTATGTGGCCGACATCAAGCTGCGGAACATCAACAAGGAATATATCCTCAAGCGGGTGGAGGAGGTAGCCTCCCTGGAGGAGGAAATCGCCGACCTGCAGGATCTGGTGAACTCCCCCGCTCGAATCAAGAAGATCATAATTGGGGAGCTGGCTGCCGTGAAGAAGAAGTACGCCCAGCCCCGGAAGACCACCCTGCTCTATGAGCACCAGCTGGACGACGAGCCCGACCCGGAGGAGGAGATTGCTGACTACCCGGTGACCATCTTCCTCTCCAAGGAGGGGTACTTTAAAAAGATTACCCCCGCCTCTCTCCGCATGAGCTCAGAACAGAAGTTCAAGGAGGGGGACGAGCTTTTCTTCTCCCAAGAGACCACCAACCGGGCCGAGCTTCTGGTCTTTACCGACAAGCAACAGTGCTACAAGACCCGCCTGTCCGACTTTGAGGACGCCAAGGCCAGCGTGCTGGGGGACTACCTTCCCTCCAAGCTGGCCTTCGATGAGGGGGAGACCTTCCTCTGGGCCTGTATCCCCGGGGACTATTCCGCCGACCTCCTTTTCTTCTTTGAAAACGGTAAGGCGGCCAGGGTGGAGCTGGCCGGGTATCAGACCCAGACCAAGCGAAAACGCCTCACCAGCGCCTTCAGCAACAAGTCCCCCCTGGTGGCCGGCTATGTCCTCACCGAGGATCTGGAAATGGCTGTGACCTCCACCGAGGGCCGATGCCTCGTCTTTCACACCGCCAGCCTGGCCCCCAAGGCCACCCGCACTTCCCAGGGCGTGGCCGTTATGACCCTGAAGCCCAAGTATAAGGTGGCCGAGGCCCGGCCCCTGGAGGATACCACTATTGTCAACGCCCCCCGTTACCGCGCCCGGAGTCTGCCTGTGGCGGGCGCCCTTCTCAAGGAAGAGGACCGGGGCGTGGAACAAATCAGTCTGCTTTAAGGGAGGAATCCATTTGAAAAAAAAATCTTATGAGCTTTTGAGAAGCTACCTGTTCATTACCCTTGGTTCCATCATCTATTCTCTGGCCTTCTGCTGGTTCTTCGCCCCCAACCAGGTGGCCATGGGGGGACTTACCGGCCTGGGGCAGGTCATTAACTCTGTCATCCCTATCCTGCCCGTGGGCTTCTCTGTCTTCGCCATGAATATCCCCCTCTTTTTCTTGGGCTGGAAGTATATCGGAGGGCACCTGCTCGTCTCCTCCCTGTACGCCATGGCGGTGACCTCCTTCGGAATTGACCTCATCGACGCCACCTATACCTTCTCCCCCATGGACCCCATGCTGGCCACCGTCTGCGGCGGCGTTGTCATGGGAATTGGCCTGGGGATTGTCTTCGCCGAGGGGGCCACCACCGGCGGCACCGACATTGTCGCCCGGCTCCTGAAGCTGAAATTTCCCTGGCTTCCCCTGGGCAAGCTGGTCATTGTCCCCGACCTCATCGTCATCACCCTGGCCGCCATCGCCTTCGGCAATATAAACAGCGCTCTCTATGGCCTGGTCGCCCTCTTCATCTACTCCAAGTTGATGGATACCGTCCTCTACGGCATGGACACCTCTAAGGTGGCCTATATCATCAGCGACCAGAACAAGTCCATTGCCGCCGCCATCATGGACCTGGACCGGGGTGCCACCTTCCTTCACGGGGAGGGAGCCTTTACCGGCCAGGAGAAAAAGGTCCTCCTGGTGGCCTTCAAGCAGAAGGAGATCGTCCAGATCAAGCGTATCGTCAACGACATTGACCCCACTGCCTTCCTTATCGTCTGCGATGCCCATGATGTGCTTGGGGAGGGCTTTCACGCCTATCAGAAAGACGAGATTTGATAACAAGGAGCAATTACCATGGCTAATATTACAAAAACACTGGAAAATCTCACCCGCCGGGGCTTTCAGGCCCACTATTTTGCAACGTCGGCGGAGGCCAACGCCTATCTGGTGGAGGCCCTGAAGGGACAGACCGTGGGCATGGGCGGCACCATGACCGCCAAAGAGATGGGTCTCAACGAGGCCCTTACCCGGGCTGGGATTCAGGTCATCTCTCACTGGGCCGGGTTCACCGCCCAGGAAGCCGCCCAGGCCCAGGCCTACATCAGCTCGGTGAACGGGGCAGCTGAGACCGGTGAGCTCATCAACATCGACGGCACCGGCAACCGGGTGGCCTCCACCATCTTCGGCCACCAGTGCCTCTATCTGGTCTTCGGGACCAACAAACTGGAGCCCGACTTTGAGAAGGCTCTGTGGCGGGCCCGGAACATTGCCGGCCCCAAGAATGCCCAGCGACTGGGGAAGAAGACCCCCTGCGCCGAGAAGGGCGACCGCTGCTACGACTGCAACAGCCCGGAGCGCATCTGCCGGGCCTTGAGCGTCCTCTGGGGACCGCCCAAGGGCTTTGAGAAGGTGGAAGTCATCATCGTGGGAGAGAACCTGGGCATCTGAGCCTGCTACTCATGGGAAAAGGAGGGAATAGAGGATGAAAAAACGGTGCTTGGCGCTCTGTCTGGCGGGTTGTCTGGCTCTGAGCGGGTGCAACTCCATGCTGGTGCGGGAATTTGTCTCAGTGGAGCCCCATAAGGAGAATATCACCGCCGCCGAGGACCCCTCTACCCTCCAAGCCCAGAACTATCAGGAACTCCTTTCGGCCATCCTTTATCTGGTGACCCAGCATGTGGAGTCCGGTGTCATCCGCCTGTCCAACTACCCCGGAGACGTGTCCGCCGACCTCACCGCCGCCTGCCTGGAGGCGGTGCAGGAAGACCCCCTGGGGGCCTATTCGGTGGACTACATCAAGCATGATGTGAACCGCATCCTCTCTTACTACGAGGCCAGGCTCACCCTCTCCTACCAGCGCACTGCCGAAGAGGTGGGGAAAATCGTATCGGTCACCGGAAGCGGCGCCATCAAGGACGAGCTCCGGGAGACCCTCTCCCGCTTCGCCACCGACACCACCCTGCGCATCAGCTACTTTGCCGAGGATGAGAGCTATATCCACCATCTGGTGGCCCTGGCCTATTACAGCGTCCCCCAGGCCGCCTTCGGCCTGCCTGACGTCACCATGTCCCTCTACCCCGAAAGCGGCATTCAGCGCATTGTGGAGCTGAAACTGACTTATCCTCTGGAGGAAGAGGAACTGCTTCAGAAGCAGGAGGCGCTTATGGCCCGGGTGGAGGAGCTTCTCCCCAAAGGGATGCCCGCCACCGCCCGGGAGGTCTACGATCTGCTGGTGGAACAGGTGGAACTCACCCGGGAGGACGGCTTCTCCACCGCCTACGCCGCCCTGATGGAGGGCAAGGCGGACGCCCAGGGCCTTGCCCTGGCCTATCAGCTCCTCTGCGACCAGGCGGGCCTGCCCTGCACCGTGGTCCTGGGGAATGAGGAGAGCCAACAGAAATTCTGGAACATTGTCACCACCGACCAAGGCTCCCGCCATGTGGACTGTAGCCAGCCCGACCGCTTCGGCCTTACCGACCGTCAGCTCTTCGAGCTGGGAGGCTATGTGTGGGACAACAGCTATCCCCTTTGTCGAGACGGCAGAGAAATGCAAATTTCCTCTTGACAAGTGAACAAAAGCGTCGTATAATAACTTTTGTTCCTGCGAGTGTAGCTCATCTGGTAGAGCGCCACCTTGCCAAGGTGGAGGTAGCGAGTTCGAGCCTCGTCACTCGCTCCAACTAAGGTTGCAAAAAGATGCAGCCCCATGAAACCCTTGCTACGGCAAGGGTTTCAGTCGTTTTCGGAGACAAAATCGAGCATCTGCAGAGATGGAGATGCAAAGCCCCCGATGGTGGTCCATGTGGACCACCATCGGGGGCTTTCCGTTTTTCCTGGAAGAATTATTTGGGTTGGTGGTATTGCCTGCTTTGTTCCGCATTCCTTGCGGTGGTGGTAATAGCTTTTTGCCGTCCTTTTTCTCTCTCCCGTTTCCGTTCCGGCGCAACCGGTGTGCAACTTACTCCGCCGCGGCCAGAAGCTGTTTGGTATAGGGGTGCTGAGGATGGGCAAAAAGCTCGTCCACTGTATTCTGCTCTACAATGGCCCCATCCTTCATCACCAGGACCCGATTACAGATCTGATAGATCACATTCAGGTCGTGGCTGATAAAAAGGTAGCTCAGGTCGAACTCTTTTTTCAGGCCCACCAGCAGGCGGAGAATTTGGGCCTGAATGGTCACGTCCAGGGCGCTTACCGGTTCGTCGGCGATGATGAGTTTGGGGCGGGTGATCATGGCGGCGGCGATAGAAATACGCTGGCGCTGGCCGCCGGACAGCTCCCAGGGCCGCCGGGAGACAAACTCCGAGCCCAGGCCGATCTTCTCCAGCATCTCCAGCACGGCGGCCTTTCTCTCCGGCCCCGTCATGCCCCCCGCCGCGCGGAGAGGTTCCTCCAGAATCCAGCCGATGCTCCTGGTGGGGTTCAGACTGCCAAAGGGGTCCTGAAAGACCATCTGGGGCCGTTTGGAGTGGTGGATGACCTCCCCATCGTAGTCGGAGACCATGCCCAAAATGGTGCGGGAAAGGGTGGTCTTTCCGCAACCGCTCTCCCCCACCAGACCCAAGATCTCGCCCTGGTCGATATGGAAGGTCACATCCTTCAAGACCTGCTTCCGGGCCCCTTTCCGTCCAAAGAGGGAACGGCCCTGGTCATAGTAGCTGTTCAGATGGCAAACCTCCAGGACCTTCTGCGTTTCCATGGCCGGTCCACCTTTCTCAGATAAGTTTTTGATCCCGGGTGGGGATGGCGGCGATGAGCCGCTTGGTGTAGTCCTGCTTGGGGGCGCGGAAAATCTCCTCCACCGGACCGGCCTCCACCAGGCGGCCCCGTTGCATAACGGCCACCCGGGTACATAGCTTGCGGACCACCTGAAGGTTATGGCTAATGAAAAGGATGGCCATGCCCTGCTCCCGGTTCAGCTTTCTCAGCAGCTCCAGGATCTGGGCCTGGATGGTCACATCCAGGGCAGTGGTCGGCTCGTCGGCCAAGAGGAGCTTCGGAGCGCTGACGATGGCGGCGGCGATCATCACCCGCTGGAGCATCCCGCCGGAGAGCTGATGGGGGTACTTGCGGTACAGCCTCTCCGGATCGGGGAGTTCCGCCTGGTCCATGGCCTCCAGGGCCCGGGCCCGGCGTTCTGCGGCAGAGAGCCTGGTGTGGAGCCGAAGGCTCTCCTCCACCTGGGAACCGATGCGCATGAGGGGGTCCAGGCTGGTCATAGGCTCCTGGAACACCACGGACAGGTCGGACCCCTGGATGCTCCGCAGTTCCCTCTCAGAACACTGGAGAAGCTCCCGTCCGCCCAGGGTGATACTGCCGCTCACATCCGCCTGGCGGCGGGGAAGCAGGCCGCTGACGCTCATGGCAGTGACGGTCTTGCCGCTTCCGCTCTCCCCTACCAAGCCCAGAATCTCACCCTCCCCCATGGAAAAGGAGACCCCATCCACGGCATAACGGTCGGGAGCGGCACCGTGAAAATGGACCCGCAGGTCCTGAACATTCAAAAGCATTTCCATCCTCCACCTCAAGTTCTTCGGGCCCGTTGCTGGAGCCCCTCGCCAAGAAGGCTGAAGCCAAGAATGAGCAGGACGATGGTACCGCCCACCCCGATCGCATACCAGGGCGCAGAGCCAAGATAGGTCTGGCTGTCACTGAGCATGGAACCCAGGCTGGCGTGGGGGGGCTGGATGCCCAGGCCCAGGAAGCTCATGCTGGCCTCGCTGAGAATCGCATTGTTGAAGCCAATGGTAATGGTGGGCAGAAGGACGGAGCGGGTGTTGGGCAGGATATGCCGAAAGAGGATACGGGCGTTGCCCACGCCCATCAGTTTGGCGCTTTGGATATAGTTCAGGTCTCGGCACCGGGCAAACTCCCCCCGGACGATACGGGCGAAGCTGGGAATAAAGAGGAGCCCCAGCGCCAGGATGATGTTGTAAGTGCCGGGCCCCATGATGCTGACCACCACCAGGGCAAGAAGGACGCTGGGAAAAGCGGTGATGGAGTCGCACAACCGGGTGAGAATGGCGTCGGCGATCCCGCCATAGTAGCCGCACAGGCTGCCAATGAGGATACCGCAGATACAGCCAATGGCCACCACGCAGACGGCGATGAGGAAGGAGGTGCCCGCCCCCTCCAGCACCCGGCTGAAGATGTCCCGGCCGAAGTTGTCGGTTCCCAGCAGGTGCGATAGGGTGGGGGCCTGATTGATGGCGGCAGCATCCATTTGGGTAGGGCTGTACGGTGTCCAGATGTAACCCACCAGGATGAGGAGGGTCATGACCAGGGAGAGGGCGCCGCCGATATAGAAAAAGGAATTCCTTGTTTTTTTCATAGTTCAAGTACCTCTCAACGCAGGCGGATACGGGGGTCCACCAGTTGGTAGAGCAGGTCGGCCACGAAGTTCACCACCACAATCCAGGCGGCCAGGATGACCACAATGGCCTGGACCACGGGGAAGTCGCGGTTGGAGATGCTGGCCAGGAGGAGCCGGCCCACGCCGGGGATGGTAAAGACCTGTTCGATGATGATACTGCCCGTCATAATCTCGGCGGCGGAAACCGCCAGGAAGGTGATGACGGGGAGGAGGGCGTTACGAAGCACATGCCGCCGCAGGATAAAGGCCCGATTGCCGCCCCGGCTCTGGGCGGTGCGGACATAGTCCTGGCCCAGTTCCTTGAGGATGGAGCCTCGGAGCATCTTGACCGTCATGGCGATGCGGGGGATCGCGACGGAGAGCGCGGGGAAGAGCAGGTAGGAGAGGCAGGCGCCCCAGTCCTGCGTATAGGAGACAAAGTCGCCGGGGACAAAGAATTTGAAGAGCTTGCCAAAGAAAAAACAGACCAGGATTCCGATGAAGAAGGAGGGGATGCTCATGACCACCTGGTCAAGGGCGGTGACGGCCCGGTCCAGGGACTCGTTGCGGACGCTGCCCGCCAGGATCCCCAGGGGGATGGACAGCGCCACGGTGAGGACGAAGGAGAAGAGGGTGAGCAGGGCGGTGATGGCCAGCTTTTCCGAGAGCATCTCCCGCACCGGCATATGATAGCTGTAGCTGGTCCCGAAGTCGCCGGTGAGGAAGGCGGAAAGCCAGTTCCAGTACCGGAGCAGGATAGGCTTGTCCAGTCCCAGCTGGATTCGGAGCGCCAGCTTTGCCTCTTCGGTGGCTTCGGTGCCAAGTAACTTGGTGGTGGGGTCGCCGGGGATGATCTGGAAAGCGAGGAAGGCGAGGAGCGAAACAATGAACAATGTAATAATGAGAGCAAGAAATTTTTTCGCGATATTTTTCATCTCCCCGCCTCCTCTCTTTCAAAATTCAGAATTTACTCAGCGAAATAGAGCTTCGCCACGTCGATGACGTAGAGCGGATAGAACTCAAATCCCTTCAGGTCGGGCCGCATGGCCACGAAGTCGGCCAGGTCCTGCAGGTAGACGTTGGCGGCGGTGTCGCTGAGAATCTGCAGGCACTGCTTGTACAGGGCGGTCTGCTCGGCATCGTCCACGGCAGTCTGGGCGGCGGCGTAGGCAGCGTCATAATCAGCGTTGTTGTAGTTAATCATGTTTTTGCCGTCGTCGCTGACCCAGCGTGCCAGCATACCGCTGGCGTTTATGGTGCTGGAGTCAAAGCCCACCACAGTGGCTTCGAACTGTCGGCCGCCGTACACATCGTTGACCCAGGTGTTCCAGTCCACCTTCTGGATTTCGGCGGTAACGCCGATCTCCTTCAACTGCTCAGCCAGAACCACAGCGGCGTCCACGTGGGGCTGATAGTTGCTGGGCACCGTGATGGTGAAGGCGAAGCCGTCCCCATAGCCCGCCTCGGCCAGCAGGGCCTTGGCCTTTTCCACGTCGTGGGGATAGGCGTTGGCAAGCGCGGGGTCAAAGTACTTGCCAAAGGCGGGGTACATGGAGGAACCGACCTTGGTGCCGTGACCGCCGGCGGTCAGCGCCAGCATGGCGTCCACATCCACGGCGTAGCACAGGGCCTGGCGCACCTTCTCGTTGTCAAAGGGCGCTACGGCGTGGTTCAGGTAGATGGCCTGCACCAGGTTCATGGTTCCCTCCAGGACCTGATAGCCGTTGGACAGGTTGTTCACCTGGTCGATGGTCAGGTGGGCCATCAAATCCAGGGCGCCGCTGTCCAGGGCGGTGAACATGGCGGTAGCGTCGGCGTAGATCTTGTAGGTCACCTTGTCCAGGTGGGCGGGTTCCCCATAGTAGGCCTCGTGCTTCTCCAGAATGACATTCTCCTGAACGCTCCGGGAGACAAACTTGAAGGGGCCGGTGCCAACAGGTTGGGTGACCTGCTCGGCATAGTCGGCAGGCACGATGTACACGCTGGCCACGTAGCTGAGAAAGTCGGTGTTGGGGGCCTTCAGGGTCATGGTAATCTGGTTGCCGTCCACGCCCATATTCTGAACAGCAGAAAGCGCCGTTGCCACGTCCTGCGTGATCGTGGTAGCGGCGCAAGTTTCAAAGGAATAGAGCACGTCATCGGGGGTGCAGGTCGCACCATTGTGAAAGACCACACCGTCACGCAAAGTGAAGGTGTAGGTCAGTCCATCTTCCGACACAGTATGGTCGGAGGCGACTGCGTTGACGTAGTTACCGTCAGAATCAGGCTTTACAAGGCCTTCAAAGACGTTGAACATGACCTCTCTAGTTCCTGCGGCCGTCATTTGATACGGGTCAAGACTATCATCCAGGTCCTGGGCGATTCCCACGGTCAGCTCATTGGCGTGGGTCGGCCCGGAAGAAGGGGTAGTTTCGTCGCTGGGGGCGGGCGTCTTCGGGGTTGTTCCTCCGCAAGCGCTGAGTGAACACACCAAGGCGGCCACCGCCAGGAAAACTGCAAGAATACGTTTTCTCATTGCTGATCTCCTTCCGCCGCTTTTGAAAAACGGCGTTACAACAAAATAACTTCTTCTCCCATTATTAAATTGTCGGGTCTTATTGTAGACCATCCCGGCGCAAATTACAAGTCTTACTTGATATTTTCCCCTCTCACGTCCCGCCCGCCTTTGCAAGCCGGAGCGCCGGACCCGTCAGACAAAGACCGCCCGGCATCCGTTCGGATGCCGGGCGGTCTTACTCATTTCTGATGGGCGGCCTGATACCAGGCCAGGATGGCTTCCTGCTGCTCCGGGGTGATGCAACGCTTGGGGAGGGTATAGTTGCCGCTTCCCTTGGCGGCGGGGACCAGGAGGAGGTTCTTCCCGGTCTGCCACACATGGGCGGTCTCGGCCCAGGTGTACTCGGCCCGGGTCTCCAGCTCATTGCCCCGGATGACCACCCAGCGGTCAGCCTCAAAGCGGAAGTGGAAGACCGCCCCCGCGTAGTCGAACTTGCCATAGTTGGCGTAGGCCTTCATCTCATAATAGAGGAGAAGGGCCACCACGATGGAGCCGGGAAACAGAATGTAGAGCGAATTGTAGCCCATGAGGAGGATCATCAGTCCATACACGGCGGCGCCAACCAGCACCACGCCAAAGAGGAAGGGGCGGGCCAGACGGTTGACGGCCTGCATAAACTCCCTTTGGGTCATGCCGGTGCTCTCCACATTGAAGGCGTCCATCAGTAGGCCACCCCCCAATAGACCATGTGCTTGGCGGGCTTGCCGCAGATGGGGCAGGTCTCGCCCAGATTCTCCTGGGCGAAGGGGATGCAACGGGAGGACATACCGGCCTCCTCCTTCATCTTCAGCTCACACTCCAGATTGCCGCACCACATAGTCTTGATAAGGCCGCCCTTCTCCTCCTGGATGGCCTTGGCCTCCTCCAGGGAGTAAGCGGCAAAGGTATTGTCGTCCAGATTTTTCTTGGCCTTGGCGTAGAGGCTGTCGTGAATGGAATCCAGCATATCGGCCACGGTCTGCTCAATGTTGTCCAGGGAGACAAAGACCTTCTCTCCGGAATCACGGCGGACCAGGACGCACTGGTTCTTCTCTATATCCTTGGGACCCAGCTCCAGGCGGAGGGGCACGCCCTTCATCTCGTACTCGGCGAACTTCCAGCCGGGGGACTGCTCGGAGGCATCCATCTTCACCCGGAGGCCGGCGGCGGTCAGCCGGTCCACGATAGCCTGGTTGGCCTCGATGACCCCTTCCTTATGCTGGGCCACGGGAATGACGATGACCTGGGTGGGGGCGATGCGGGGGGGCAGGACCAGACCGTTGTTGTCGCCGTGGGTCATGATGATGCCGCCGATGAGACGGGTGGATACGCCCCAGGAGGTCTGATGGGGGAAGTGGGGCTGGTTGTCCTTCCCGGCAAAGGTGATGTTGAAAGCCTTGGCAAAGCCGTCCCCGAAGTAGTGGGAGGTGCCGCCCTGAAGGGCCTTCTTGTCGTGCATCATGCACTCCACGGTGTAGGTCTCCTCAGCGCCGTTGAACTTCTCCTTGTCGGTCTTGCGGCCCTTCACCACGGGCATGGCCAGCACGTTCTCCATGAAGTCGGCGTAGACGTTCAGCATCCGCTGGGTCTCCTCCCGGGCCTCCTCTGAGTTGGCGTGCATGGTGTGGCCCTCCTGCCACAGAAACTCCCGATGGCGGAGGAAGGGGCGGGAGGTCTTCTCCCAGCGGAGGACAGAGCACCACTGGTTGTAGAGCTTGGGCAGGTCCCGGTAGGAGTGGATGACGTTCTTGAAATGCTCACAGAAGAGAGTCTCGGAGGTGGGCCGGATGCAGTAGCGCTCCTCCAGCTCTTCGGAGCCGCCCATGGTGACCCAGGCGCACTCAGGTGCGAAGCCCTCCACATGGTCCTTCTCCTTCTGGAGGAGGGACTCGGGGATGAGCATGGGAAGATAGACGTTCTCGTGGCCGTACTTCTTGAACTCGGCATCCAGGGTGTGCTGGATATTCTCCCAAATGGCGTAGCCATAGGGGCGGTAGATGAACATCCCTTTGATACTGGAATAGTCAATGAGCTCCGCCTTCTTACACACGTCTGTGAACCACTTGGCGAAGTCCACCTCCATATCGGTGATTTCTTCCACCTGCTTCTTGTTGTCCTGAGCCATAATCTTGCCCATCCTTTATCTAAAATATTGCTTTCCTGGTATACAAAAGTATATTTTATTTTATGTGTTTTCCCCTAAAAAGTCAAGGGTCACGCATATTCCTGCGGCCGGGAACAGACACTGAGAGAGAACGGCAGGGAAGGGAGCGTCGGGCGATGGTAAAGATCGGCATCTGGGAGGGGAAGAAGGGGGCTTTAGCCCCCTCCCTGTCCCCTTTTCTCCCGAAAAACTCGGTTGTGGGCCGCCACCCGGCCGCCTTTTCCCTGGGGCTTTTTGACCTGCTGGTGGTGTCCCCTACCGCCGCGGGCTGGGCGGGGGCAGGCATCATCCAGTGCCGCACCCTTCTCCTCCCCGGCTCCGCAGGGCCCCTGGCCCGAATTCTCCAGGCCCATAGCGCCGTGAGCTACGGAGGAAGCGCAAAGGACACCCTCACCATCTCCAGCCTGGAGGGCAACCAGATCTGCGTGGCCCTTCAGCGGGAGATTCTCACCCTCACCGGAGCAACCCTGGAGCGGCAGGAGTTCGTGTTGCCCTTTCCTCCGGGGGAGGACACCAACTGCTTTTTGGCCCTCACCGGGGCAAAGCTGCTACTGACAGGACGGCCATAATCTTCTGGGGCAGCGCTTGGTCGCTGCGGAGCTGTAACTCCGCAGCGATCTTTTCTTTTATCATTCTTGCCGGGGCTGGAGCAGGCGGGCATAGCTTTTTTCTATCCCCAAGGCGCCCAAGGGGGCAGTGAGAAGAATGGCAAGCACCGCCACAGAAAGTACCAGCTTGCCGCAGGGCAGGCCCAAAGCCAGCGGTGTGGCTCCGATGGCGGCCTGTACCGTGGCCTTTGGCAGGTAAGCGATGACACAGAAGAGGCGTTCCTTCTGGTTCAGGGGCGTGCCCAGCAGGGCCAGCAGCACCCCCACCGAACGGATGGCGAGGGAGAGGGTCAGGAGGGCCACGGAGGCCAAGCCGGCTCCCAGGGTATAGCGCACATCCACCGCCGCTCCCACCAGGACAAAGAGGAGTACCTCGGCGGCCAGCCAGAGCTTGCCGAACTTTTCCCCCAGGCGGTCAGCCACCCGGGCCGGGCTCTTCCCCCGCAGAATACAGGCCATGCTCAAGACGGCCAAAAGGCCGGAAAGGGGAAGAAGCTCCTTTAACCGGGTCTCCACCGCCATGAGCAGGAAGGAGACCCCCAGAACCACGATGACCTTCACGCTGTTGCGGACGAGCCGTCCCCGTGTAAAGGCCTCCTCGAAAAAGCGGGCCAGAAGCCAGCCGGTGAGGGCCCCCAGAAGGACCCCCATGACGATAGACAGGGGAATCCCTATGAAATCAGCCATGGACGCAGAGCTTCCTTGGACCATCCCCAAAAAGGTGGAGAAGAGAACGATGACGTACACATCGTCCAGGGAAGCCCCTGCCAGAAGCATCTGGGGAATTTGCTTGTCTGTGCCGTAGCCGTTCTCGATCAGATAGACCATGCGGGGGACCACTACTGCGGGGGAGACGGCCGCCAGCACCGCCCCCATGAGGGCGGCCTCTCCCCGGCTCACAGGCAGGAGAAGGGGGGCAAAGACGGTCACTGCCGCCAGCTCAAAGGTGGCGGGCAGGAAGGAGAGAAGGAGGGCCGGACGACCCACCTTTTTCAGGTCGTCTATCCGGAGGGAGAGTCCCGCCTTGATGAGGATGATGATAAGGGCCATCTGCCGCAGATCGGCGGAGATTCCCAGAATAGATGGGTCCAGCAGGTCCAGAGCATAAGGCCCCAGGAGGATGCCCGTGAGGAGCATCCCGATGATTCGGGGGAAACGCAGTTTTTGGCACAAAGCGGCCAGAGCCAGACCCAAAAGGAAGATGAAGCCGAGAGACGTGAGCATAAAATTCCTCCGTTCGACGCAAAAAGCCGATGGCCTCTGCGACAAAAAATCACAGAAGTCATCAGCTTTGTAAGCGGTTTAGGTTTCCCAAGGGAGAACTTCATTCCCTGTATATGCGTTTATTTTACCGCCAAACTCCACCCCTGTCAATGGGTCAGCAAATCCACGCCGATCCCACCACAGCGTCCCCCCGGTAAAAGACGGCCAGCTGGCCGGGGGTGGGGGCCCGTGCTGGGCTGTGGAGCCGGAGCTCCACGCCGTCTCCGCCGGGCAGGAGGGTGGCCGGGGTCTCGGTCTTGGAATGGCGGAGGCGGACGGTGACCTCCATAGGGCCGGTCAGGCCGTCCACAGCAATCCAGTTTGGCTCTGTCCCCAATACCCGGTCCGTGAACAGGTCGCTCCCGTCGGAGAGCACCACCTCACAGGTCTCAGGCCGGAGGGCGGAGACGAAGTAGCGGTGGGGGCCGGAGACCCCCAGACCACGGCCCTGGCCCAGGGTATAGGCATGGACGCCCTTGTGGCGGCCCAGGATATTGCCGTCCCTGTCCACAAAGTTCCCGGCGGGGGCGGCGGCCCCTCTGGCTTCCAGCCAGGCGGCGTAGTCATTGTCCGGGATGAAGCAGATCTCCATACTGTCCGGCTTCCGGGCCACGAAAAGGTTTAAGGCCTCCGCCTTGGCCCGAACTTCCGTTTTTTCATAATCACCGAGCGGGAAAACAACTCTCTGTAATATCTTCCGGGGCAGGCGGGCCAGCATGAAGGCCTGGTCATTCGCAGGCAGGCCCCGGTATAACACCCCATCCTTCACCCGGGCATAGTGCCCGGTGGCCACGTATTTGGCCCCGATGCGGTCAGCCAGCGCTAAAAGGGCAGGGAACTTCACCGCCGGGTTACACCGGGCGCAGGGCAGGGGGGTGCGGCCTGCGAGATAGTCGGCGGCGAAGGGGGTGCAGACCTCCCTCTCCAACGCCTCCCGGATGTCAGCGGTATAGAAGGGCAGGCCCATTTTCTCTGCCAAGTGGCTGGCATCCTGCCCGCCCCCCAGGCCAATATCCAGCCAAAGACAGTGGACCTCGTATTTCTCTTTCAGCAGGGCGGCGGCCACGGCGGAGTCCACCCCGCCGGACAGGCCCAGTACAATCTTCTCCTTCAAAGTACGCCTCCTTCTCCGCAGTTCCAACGGATTATTTTGCCTTCACCACGCCATATAGGACAAGGACCAGCACACGAGCCGCCAATCGGCGGGGTCGGCATAGTCCCCCAGGGCCGAGGTGCCGTCCAGGCTGTCCCCTGCTTCAGAAACGCGGCCCGGTAGGCGGCAATCTGGTCCGTATCGTCAGTTGTCGGCCGTCTGAGAACCAGAAGGAGAACCCTCCTCCCTCTCCAAATAGATCATCAACGCAGCCAGGTCCGCGGGGGAAACCCCTGAGATCCGGCCCGCCTGGCCCAGGTTCAGGGGCTTTAACTGGGCCAGCTTCTGCCGGGCCTCCAGGCGGATGCCGTGGATGGAGGCATAGTCCAGGCCGGGGGGCAGCTCCCGCCCCTCCATCCGCCGCAGCTCGGCAACCTGCCGCTCCTGGCGCTTGATGTAGCCGTCGTACTTCACGGAAATCTCCACCGCCTCGGTCACGGCAGGGGACAGGTCGGGCCGCTCCGGGTCCTTTTCCGCCAGGCTGGCATAGGTGTTTTCCGGGCGGCGGAGGAGGTCGATGAGCCGCCCCGCCGGGGTGCCGGTGTGCTCCAGCCTCCTGATCTCCCGGTCCACGGCGGCGTATTTCTCCTCTACCTCTTTGTACCGCTCCTCACTCACCAGCCCCACCCGGCGGCCGATGCCGGCCAGGCGGCGGTCGGCGTTGTCCTGCCGGTGGAGCAGGCGGTATTCGGTGCGGGAGGTCATCATGCGGTAGGGCTCGTTTGTTCCCTTGGTCACCAGGTCGTCGATGAGGACCCCAATATAGCCGTCGGCCCGGCTCAAGATCATAGGAGGTTTACATAATATTTTCAGGGCGGCGTTAATTCCAGCCACCAGCCCCTGGGCGGCGGCCTCCTCATAGCCGGAGGATCCATTAAACTGCCCGGCCCCGTAAAGGCCGGGGACCTTTTTGCTCTCTAGGGTGGGAAGAAGCTCGGTGGGGTCCACGCAATCGTATTCGATGGCGTAGGCCGGGCGGGTCATCTCGGCGTGCTCCAGACCGGGGAGCGTGCGGAGCATCTCCACCTGCACGTCCTCGGGGAGGGAGGAGGAAAACCCCTGGATGTAAAGCTCCTCGGTGTTGAGCCCCATAGGCTCGACAAAGAGCTGGTGCCGCTCTTTTTCCGCGAAGCGGACCACCTTGTCCTCGATGGAGGGGCAGTACCGGGGGCCGACCCCCTCGATGATCCCGGAGTAAAGGGGGGAGCGGTCCAAATTGGCCCGGATGACGGCGTGGGTGGCGGCGTTGGTGTAGGTGAGGTAGCAGACCGCCTGATTGGGTGGGCAGGTCTGGGTGCGGAAGGAAAAGGGATGGGCGTCGGCGTCCCCCTCCTGGACCTCCAGCCGGGAGAAATCCACGCTCCGGCGGTTCACCCGGGGAGGGGTGCCCGTCTTGAACCGGCGGAGGGAGAGGCCCAGGTCCCGCAGGCAAGCGGTCAGCTCGTTGGCGGCGGCCAGGCCGTCGGGACCGCTGTTCCGGGTGATGTCCCCGGTGATGGTACGTCCACCCAGGTAGGTACCCGAGCAGATCACGGCGGCCTTCACGGCGTAAATGGCCCCCAGATGGGTGCGGACAGCGGATACGTTGCCCTCCTCATCCGTGAGGATATGGGTGATTTCGGCCTGCTTTACCCAGAGATTTTCCTGCGTTTCCAGAGTGTGCTTCATCACCTCCTGGTAGCGGCGGCGATCAGCCTGGGCCCGGAGGGACCAGACGGCGGGGCCTTTGCCTCGGTTCAGCACCCGGTACTGGATGCAGGCCCGGTCGGCGGCCAGCGCCATCTCCCCGCCCAGGGCATCGATCTCCCGGACCAGGTGGCCCTTGCCGGTACCGCCAATGGCGGGGTTGCAGGGCATATTACCCACCGCATCCAGGTTCACCGTAAAGCAGAGGGTGCGAAGGCCCAGCCGGGCGGCGGCCAGGGCGGCCTCGATGCCCGCGTGGCCCGCGCCGATGACGGCGATGTCAAATTCTCCGGCAGTGTAGTCCATGGTCATTCTCCTTGTGTCAGGATAAGCAGAGGCAGGTCGGGGCGGTTAAAGAGGCGGAAGGAGCGGCCCACGTTTCCAAGGCCACGGGAGACAAAGCATGTTCCGCCGCCGGGGTAGGCCACCGGGCCGCCGTCGTACTTGGGGAAGAAGGTGCGGTCAGTGGACAGCAGGCCCCGGTCCAGAAAGGGGATACGGAGGATGCCCCCGTGGCCGTGGCCGCAGAGGATCAAATCGTAGCCCCAGCTCTCATACTCCTCCACCGTGTCCCGGTGGCTCAATAAAATGGTATAGTCGGCCTGAATTTCCCTTCTCAGCTCGGGGCCGGTCTTCTGCCCCAGGGGGCCATTGGGGTCGTCCACCCCGGCCACCGCCAGGGTGGTGCCGTCCTTCTCCCATAGCTCATAGCCATTGGTGAGGACCCGGACACCGTTCTCGGTGAGCAGGGCCTTCAGGTCCCGTACCCGGCGGACCGCCCACTCGTGGTTCCCGGTGACATAGTAGGTGGGGGCGATGGCGGCCAGGCTCCGGGCCAGGGCGGGGACCATCTCCAACTCTTCCTCCCGCTCGATCAGGTCCCCGGTAAGGGCAATGAGGTCGGGCTCCAGCTCCGCTACCCGCTCCAGCAGCTTCTCATTCCCCGCCCCAAATTCCTTACCGTGGAGATCGGAGAGGTGGACGATCCGAAGGCCGTCGAAGGCCTCCGGCAGGGCAGCGCCTTGGATGGTCACGGTCTGGGTGAGGATGGCATTCTGACTCCACCAGAAAAAGAGGGCTCCCACACAGAAGAGCAACACCCAGATGAGGGGCCACCGGCGTTTTTTCTTTGGTTCCATCTCTCCGCTCCTTTCGTCAAGGCATTGATTATATCACAAAACCCCTAGGGGAGACAACTGTCTCCCCCAGGGGTTTTCATGGAAAATCAGTCATCCTGCCCGATATAGAAGGGCTTCATCAGGGAGGGCTGTTCGGTGGAATCCTTGACGGTGCGGGGACGAAGCTCCACAGGACGGGGACCACGGTCCCGGCGGGGGCGGTTCCGGCCCTTAGAGGCGGGCCTGCCCTCGGCCTTTTTGGCGGTCTCCGCCTGCTTCGGCTCCTGCTTCTTGGGTTGGGCCTTGCGCCGGCCCTGCCTGGGAACCTTCTCCCCCTTGGGGGAGGTCTCCTGAGTGGCCTTGGCGGACTTCCGGGGGGCCAAAAGGCGGGCGGTGGCGTCCATGATGACGTCCCCGGCCAGGGCACCCATCTGGTGGACCGCGGAACGCTCCTTCTTCTCTTTGACCAGCTTTTCCTGGAAGGCCCGCTCCTCGGCCTCGAACTCGGCCAGGGTCTTGGTCCGGGGTCCAAACTTTTTCTTCTTGGGCGCCTCAGCCTTGGGCGCAACCTGCTTCGGCTGTTCCTTCTTGGGGACCGCAGTCTTCTTACCCTGCTGCTTGGGGGCCTGGGCCTTGTTCTGGCGGGGCTGGCGGCCCTGCGGCTCCTTCCCGGGGACCTCCAGGACCTCCATGGGCCACTGGCTCTCCTTGACGGGAAGCTGTCTGCCAATGAGCTTTTCGATGCTCTTCAGATACTCCTGCTCCCCGAAGTCGCAGAAGGCGATGGCGGTGCCCTCATGGCCGGCCCGCCCGGTCCGGCCGATGCGGTGGACGTATGTCTCGGGTACCTCGGGCAGGTTGTAGTTAAAGACGTAGGGGAGTTCCTCAATGTCAATTCCCCGGGCGGCAATATCGGTGGCAACCAGGATACGCACCTTCCCGGATTTGAAGTCGGCCAGGGCCTGCTGCCGGGCGGACTGGCTCTTGTTCCCGTGGATGGCGGCGGCGGCGAGGCCCACCCTGTTCAGGTCCTGGGCCACCTTGTTGGCCCCATGCTTGGTGCGGGTAAAGACCAGGGCGCTGCGGATCTGATATTCTTCCACCAGCTGGGCCAGGAGCTTGGTCTTGTTCCCTTTGTCCACGAAGTAGACGCACTGGTCAATGACCTCCACGGGGGAGGAGATGGGGTCCACCGCCACTTTGGCGGGGTCGTGGAGGAGGGCGTCTACCAGCTCCATGACCTCGGGGGGCATCGTGGCGGAGAAGAAGAGGGTCTGTTTTTCCCGGGGCAGGACCTTGAGCACCCGGCGCACGTCGTGGATGAAGCCCATATCCAGCATCCGGTCGGCCTCGTCCAGAACGAAAATCTCCACGCGGGACAGGTCCAGCAGGCCCTGGCCATGGAGGTCCAGCAGGCGGCCGGGGGTGGCCACCAGGATGTCCAGG
>JAHHSF010000070.1 GCA_020025375.1 Oscillospiraceae bacterium
CTCCCGTGGCCTCCACCATCATGGGGGGCGGCGCCTGTCCCGGAGACCATCCCCTCTTTACCGGGATGATCGGGATGCACGGCTCCCACGCCTCCAACTGCGCCGTCTGTGAGTGCGATCTGCTCATCGCCATCGGTTGTCGTTTCTCCGACCGGGTGGCCACCCACCCCGCCTCCTTCGCTAAAAAGGCCAAGATCGTCCATATCGACATTGACCGCTCCGAAATCGACAAGAACGTGACCACCGACCACCACATCGTGGGGGATGCGCGGCGGGTGCTGGAACTTCTCAACGAGCGACTCCCCGCCCACGACTACCCCGCGTGGAAGGAATGGGTCTTCTCCCACAAGGAGGCCCCCCTTGTGGAGGACGGCCGTCTCCACCCCCACCATGTGCTGGAAATCATCTCTGAAGCCACCGACGCCGACGCCATCATCGCCACCGATGTGGGCCAGCATCAGATGTGGTCGGCCCAATACTACCACTTCTCCCGCCCCGGCCAGTTCATCACCTCGGGCGGCTTCGGCACCATGGGCTTCGGCATGGGGGCCGCCATGGGGGCCAAACTGGGCAACCCGGACAAGCCTGTGGTCCTCTGCACCGGGGACGGCTCCTTCCGTATGAACTGCCACGAGATGGCTACCCTGGCCCACTACCGCATCCCGGTGATTATCGCCCTGTTCAACAACCACACCTTGGGCATGGTCCGCCAGTGGCAGAACCTCATCTATGAGAAGCGCTTTTCCCAGAGTGACCTGGAGTTCTCCCCCGACTTCATCAAGCTGGCCGATGCTTACGGCCTGCCCGGGGAGCGTTGCTCGACTCCGGAGGAGCTTCGGTCGGCCCTGGACCGGGCGCTTCAAAGCGGCGGCCCCTACTTCCTGGAATGCGCCATCGACAAGGATGCCATGGTCCACCCCATGGTCTCGGCAGGCACTCCCCTCACCGACTTCATTTTGGATTAAAGGAGGGCTTGGAATGAAAAACACACATCGGCACACCCTTTCCGTTCTGGTGGAAAACTCCGCCGGCGTTCTCTCCCAGGTCTCCCGCCTTTTCTCCCGAAAGGGTTACAACATCGAATCCCTGGCCGTTGGAACCACCGACAGCCCCGATGTCTCCCGTATCACCATTGAGGTCCTGGGAGACGACGCCATGATCATCCAAATTATGAACCAGCTTCGGAAGCTCTTTCCCGTCTATTCCGTCCAGCAGCTTCTCCCCGAGCGGAGCATCCGCCGGGAGCTGGTCCTCTATAAAGTGAAGGCGGACACCCCTGAGATCCGCAACGAGGTCATCCAGATCGCCAACATCTTCCGGGCCACCATTATCGACGTCTCCCTGGGCTCCCTCACCCTGGCCCTTATCGGAGACGAGAACAAGGCCGACGGCATCCAGAAGCTTCTGGAGAATTTCGGCATCCTGGAATTGGTCCGGACCGGCATGGTGGCCCTCGAACGAGGCGCCTATACCATCAGCGACGAGAACAAGGAGAAGGCGGAATTCAATCTGGGTAAAAACGTCCTCTAATTGTATCGCATTTTACATTCACTTCCCCCAAACTGCGGGATACTGAAGCAAGAAAATCCATAAACATAAAGGAGTGTTTTATTATGGCTAAAATGTACTACGAAAAGGACTGTGAACTGGGTTATCTTAAGGGCAAGAAGATTGCCATCATCGGCTACGGCTCCCAGGGCCACGCCCATGCTCTCAACCTGAAGGATTCCGGCTGTGAGGTCTGCGTGGGCCTGCGGGAGGGTTCCAAGAACTGGGCCAACGCCGAGGGCGCCGGTCTGACCGTCAAGACCGTCCCCGAGGCCGCCAAGTGGGCCGACATCGTGATGATGCTCATCAACGACGAGGTCCAGGCCGACGTGTATAAGAAGGACATCGCCCCCAACCTGGTGGAGGGCAACGCCCTGGCCTTCGCCCACGGCTTCAACATCCGGTACGGCCAGATCGTCCCCCCCAAGGGCGTGGACGTGTTCATGGCCGCCCCCAAGGGTCCCGGCCACACCGTCCGCAGCCAGTACGTAAACGGCAAGGGCGTGCCCTGCCTGGTGGCCGTGGAGCAGAACGCCACCGGCCACGCCATGAAGATTGCCCTGGCCTACATCGCCGGAATCGGCGGTGCCCGGGCCGGCGTGATGGAGACCACCTTCCATGACGAGACCGAGACCGACCTCTTCGGTGAGCAGGCCGTCCTCTGCGGCGGCGTGGTGGACCTGATGCGTTGCGGCTTTGAGACCCTGGTGGAGGCCGGGTACGAGCCTGAGAACGCCTACTTCGAGTGCATCCATGAGATGAAGCTCATCATCGACCTCATCAACAAGGGCGGCGTGGCCATGATGAACTACTCCATCTCCGACACCGCCGAGTACGGCGAGTACGTCTCCGGCCCCCGCGTCCTCCCCTATGAGGAGACCAAGAAGAACATGCGCAAGGTCCTGGACGACATTCAGGACGGCACCTTCGCCGGCAAGTGGATTGCCGAGAACAAGAACGGCCGCACCTTCTTCAACTCCAAGCGGGCCAACCTGGCCAAGCACCAGATGGAGATCGTAGGCGCAGAACTGCGGAAGAACATGCTTTGGGGCGACGACCAGGACATGGACACCGCCTCCAACTAAACCATAAATAGGCTGAAGCGGCCGCCTGTCCTCACCGGGCAGGCGGCCTGCTTCTTATCGAAAAAGGCCAAAAGCCTTTTGTACGGTGGCTTAGTCGGCCCAACAGATCTCCCCAAAATCAATAAATATTTTACATAGGAGGAACCCACCATGCGAAGCGACAACGTGACCAAAGGGGTGGAGCGAGCCCCCAACCGCTCCCTCTTCTACGCCCTGGGCTATACCAAGGAGGAGCTGGAGCGCCCCCTCATCGGCGTGGTCTGCTCTCAGAATGAAATCGTCCCCGGCCACATGAATCTGGATAAGATCGCCGAGGCGGTGAAGGCGGGGGTCCGCATGGCGGGTGGAACCCCCATCGAATTTCCCGCCATCGCCGTGTGCGACGGCATTGCCATGGGTCACACCGGCATGAAATATTCCCTGGTCACCCGGGAGCTCATCGCCGACTCCACCGAGGCCATGGCCATGGCCCATCAGTTCGACGGCCTGGTGATGATCCCCAATTGTGACAAGAATGTCCCCGGCCTGCTGATGGCCGCCGCGCGGGTGAATATCCCCACCATCTTTGTCTCGGGCGGCCCCATGCTGGCCGGTCGGATGAACGACGGCCGCCGCACCTGCCTGTCCCATATGTTCGAGGCGGTGGGCTCCCATTACGCGGGCAAGCTGGACGACGCGGGGCTGGAGGAATATGAGAACAACGCCTGCCCCACCTGCGGCTCCTGCTCCGGGATGTATACCGCCAACTCCATGAACTGCCTCACCGAGGCCATCGGCATGGCCCTCCGGGGCAACGGCACCATCCCCGCCGTCATGTCCCAGCGGCTCCGCCTGGCCAAACACGCCGGGATGCAAGTGATGGAGCTTGTACGGCAAGACCTGAAGCCCCGAGACATTATGACCGTAGCCGCCTTCCGCAACGCCGAGACGGTGGACATGGCTCTGGGCTGTTCCACCAACACCATGCTCCACCTCCCCGCCATCGCCCATGAGTGCGGCGTGGAGCTGGACCTGGACCAGTCCAACCAGATTTCCTCCCGCACGCCCAACCTCTGCCACCTGGCCCCCGCCGGGGACACCTACATGGAGGACCTGGACCGGGCGGGCGGCGTGTACGCCGTGATGAAGGAGCTGACAAAAAAGGACCTGCTGGACACCTCGGTACTCACCGTCACCGGCAAGACTGTGGCCGAAAACCTGGCCGGGGTAGAAAACCTGGATCCCCAGCTCATCCGTCCCATTGACAATCCCTACTCCCCCGACGGCGGCATCGCCGTGTTGAAGGGCTCCCTGGCCCCCGACGGCTGTGTGGTCAAGCGCTCCGCCGTGGCGCCCGAGATGATGGTCCACACCGGCCCCGCCCGGGTCTTTGACTCCGAGGACGAGGCCATCGCCGCCATCTACGCCGGGCAGATCGTGGCCGGGGACGTGGTGGTTATCCGCTTCGAGGGCCCCAAGGGCGGCCCCGGTATGCGGGAGATGCTCAACCCCACCAGCGCCATCGCCGGCATAGGCCTGGACAAGTCGGTGGCCCTTATCACCGACGGCCGCTTCTCCGGGGCCACCCGGGGAGCCTCCATCGGCCACGTCTCCCCCGAGGCCGCCCTGGGCGGCCCCATCGCCTTTGTGGAGGAGGGGGATACCATCGCCATCGACATCCCCGCCTGTCAGATTGACCTGCTGGTGGACGAGGCCACTCTGGCCGCCCGAAAGGCCGCCTGGACCTGCCCCCCGCCCAAGGTCACCACCGGCTACCTGAAGCGCTACGCCGCGCTGGTCACCTCCGCCGCCCGGGGGGCCGTTCTGGAGTAAGAAGTCTCCCCTCTTTTTAACAAACAGATTGACTTTTCCCCCTACGCCCCCTTCTGCTGGGCCACCGACCTGGCTGTCCCGGCTCCAGTTCGACCTGCTCCGGGCCTGCTGGCCTATGGGGTCGCATGCAATTTTCTAGGAAGCTGAAAAGAGCGACGCAAAAGCGTCGCTCTTTTCAGCTTATCACGGTATCTGTCTCAATCAGAACTCCAGCTCCGGGCCCTGATAGGGGGGAGCTTCCCGCCGGCCGGGCCGCCAGCCCACCAGATGGTTATAGAAGTCCGCCTCCACCAGCCGGATATAGGGGGTCAGCCAAATATCCATGGCGGCGGCCACCACGAAGGTCACCAGAGTGCTGAGCCAGACCAGGTGGTTCCCCAGCATGCCGATCATAATGTTACTGGACTGCGCAACTACGACGCTGGCCAGAAAATACCAGCCGAAAAAGGTCATCTGCAAGGCGAAGAGGTTGAACTTCTGCCCCCGCATCATGGCCTTGCTCCGGCGGATGGCCTCCAGGGGACCGATAGAGGGGTCGTCGATGAGGCAGTAGATGGCCTGGGAGTACTGGTATATGGCGATGATACCGGGAATCACGAAAAGCATGGTCCACAGGGCAATGAATACGCCCATGAGGATGTTGGTGAGAAGCACCTTCGCCGCCATGTTGAAGCCGTCCATGAGGGTGGCGTATCCTGCCTCCTCCCCCCGGGTGAGCCGGAGGCAGTATTTACTGTATCCAAAGCCAATGACCATGCTGTAAAAGCTGATGAGGACGGCCAAAAATCCGCCGATGGGGGCACTCTTCTGTGCAAAGACGTAGGGGAAGGCCATATCGATGCCATAGCCCTCGGAAATCAAATAGGATGCCTGATCGAAGGGGCTGGGGGCGACCGCCCCCACCAGGGCAGCCACACCACTGGTCAGCAAAATAAACACCAGGGTCACCAGCACCGGGCTGGGGCGGTAGGTGCAGATGAGAGCCTTGGCAGCCTGTTTGGAAGCAATTCGGTCAAAATACATACGAAGTTTCCTTTCTCAAATAGGACTGAGAAAAGTATATCACCCCGGGGGTGAAAAAGCAACGGCGGGGCAAACTAATCTCATTCCATCAAAGGAGGGGATGGGGTGTCCCGTTTTTTTCGTCTGATTTGGCTCTTTGCCCTGGCCTCCATGGCCGGTTTTTTATTGGAGAGCGTAGAGAGCCTGTGGAGCCTGGGCTACATCCAGAACCGGCAGGGCCTGCTCTACGGCCCCTTCGCCCCGGTGTATGGGGCGGGGGCTGTGGTATTGGCCCTTCTCTGGCCCGCCGTAAAGGGGCTGGGCCGTGGGGCGGCCTTCGCCGTGGCAGCCCTGGCGGGGACAGCGGTGGAGTACCTCTGGTCCTGGGGACAGGAGGTCTTTTTTCACGCCGCCTTCTGGGATTACCGCCATTTCCGTTTCCAGCTGGATGGGCGGGTAAACTTGGCCTTCTCCCTCTTCTGGGGGGCTCTTGGGCTGGGGTTCTGGCTCTGGGTCTGGCCAAGGTTCCAGGCCCATTGGCCCCAAAAGCGACGGGGACTCGCCCTGGCTGGGGCGGCCCTCACCCTCCTGCTGGCAGGGGACGCTCTCCTATCAGTCGCCGCCCTCTCCCGTCAGGCCCAACGTCAGGAGAAGGTTGCCGCCCTTTCCCCCCTCCAGCTCTATCTGGACGAGGTCTGGCCCGACGAGGCCCTGGAGGAATGCTTCCCCACCATGCGGCGGGTCCCATGACAAAAAAGAGCAAGCGGAAGTTCCGCTTGCTCTTTTGGCTCACTCACGCCTCGTCACGTTCGCGGACGCTATCTTCTCCCGGCGCCGCCGCCACGGCTCATCCCGCCGCCAAAGCCCCCACGTCCGCCGCTACGGAAGCTACGACTGGGTCGGCTGGACCGTCCGGCGCCGCCGCCACGGCTCATGCCCCCGCCGAAGCCGGAGCCGCGGAAGCTACCACCCATAGGTGGCCGGGGCGGTCTGGGGGACCGGGGACCACTGCTGTGGTGGTGATGATGAGGCCGGCAATAGCTCCGTCCCCAGAGGAAGGGCGTATACATGACCCGGGGAGGAGGCATCCCAGGCAGGAGGTAGTGCCGCCGGTAACTCCGCCAGCGCATCCCATCCACCACCACCACGAGGATGACAAAGCCCACGAGGACCAGGAACGGCCACATGATCCCAACGGTGACCAGGATGGAGCCGCCCACGTTCCCGGCAGATTCCTGTCCCCCGGAAGGCTGGGTATAGTAGGCCTCATACCAGTCATAGAAGGCGTCAAAGACCTTTTTCACCCCGGCGTCGTAATCCTTGGCGGCAAAATCCGCCTCCAGGTAGTCATAGAGGAGGTCGCTGATCTTGCTGTCGGTCAGGTCGTTCTTGATGTTCTTTCCGGGGGCGGCGAAGTAGTTGTCTCCACCGATGTCCAGAAGAAGGAGCAGGCCGTTGGAGGCATCCCGATCCCCCACACCCCAGTTGTTAAACAGGGTGTAGGTATAGC
>JAHHSF010000071.1 GCA_020025375.1 Oscillospiraceae bacterium
GTCGAAGAGGAGGAGGCCGCAGTCGTTGTAGTTTTTCAGCTCCACACCGTCCTTGCGGAAGAAATCCCGGACGATCGCGCTCCCCAGCTTTCCCAGGTCTCCGGTGACGATGAGGTCGTAATCGGCGGGGGAGCGGCCCGTGTCCTGAAAGTGGGTCCGCAGGGTCTCGTAGGCGGCGGGGGCCATGGCCGCCCCCATGTTGGCCGCATCGGTGATGCCCTTGTCCACAATTTTTCCCACAGTACAGCCGGTGACCCGGGGACCGTCTCCCATAGTGCCGAGAATGACCGCCCCGGCGGCGGTGGCGGTCCACTGGGCGGTGGGGGGGCGCTGGCCGCCGTACTGGAGGGGGGTGCGGTACTGCCGCTCCGCCGAGCAGAAGTGGGAGGAGGTCACCGCTGCGGCGTACTCACCAAAGCCTCCGTCCAGGAGCATGGAGGCCATGAGCAGGCTTTCTCCCATGGTGGAGCAGGCCCCATAGAGGCCCAGGAAGGGGATGTCCTGTCCCCGGGCGGCGAAGGAGGAGGAGATACATTGGTTGAGCAGGTCTCCTGACAGGAGATAGTCCAGGTCGGCGGTGGAGAGGGCGGCCTTGGTGAGGGCGGTATTCAGCGCCAGCTTCTGCATCTCGCTCTCGGCCTTCTCCCAGCTGTTCTGGCCAAACTTGTCGTCCTGGCCGATGGTGTCAAAGGTGGCGGCCAGGGGGCCATCCCCCTCCTTTTTACCCACCACGTTGGCCGAGGCCAGGATGACGGGGGGATCGGAAAATCGCACCGATTGGGCGCCTTGTTTTTTTGTTTCCATGCTACCACTTCCTGTTAGAAATCGGAGCTAGTATGCCGCAATTTTTAGAAAATATGAGGATAGCCAAACCATTTTTGGAGGGGTATAATAAAGAAGATAAACATTTGATACAAAAGGAGCTGTCGCTATGAAGGAACCCTCACGTACCTTGGCCTGGATCTGCCCGGCCTGCCGTCAGAGCGTCATCGTGGAGCGTAGTGTCTTTTCCTTGGCCGCCGCCTCCAGCAAGGCGGCCTGCCCCTGTGGAAAGTCCGAAGTGAAGATCGAACCTCTGGAAGACCGCTTCCAGATCACTGTCCCCTGCCTCACCTGTGGCAAGGACCACCGGGTGACCTGTTCCCAGGAGGCCTTTTTGCATCAGAAGGCCATTGCCCTTGCCTGCGCCGCCAGCGGCCTGGACTGTTTCTATGTGGGGGAGGAGGAGGCCGTCTTCGCCGCCGTCCGCCGCCTGGAGGCGGCTGCCGACCAGCTGCCTGCCAAACAGCCGGAGGAGGGGGAGGAGCCGGGGACCTTCCTCAATGACATCATTATGCATGAGATTCTGGGAGAGCTGAAGGACATCGCCTCCCGTCCCGACGGGGTGACCTGCTCCTGCGGCTCCAAGCGTTGGAGCCTGAAGGTGGGGTACAGCGCCGTCGACCTCATCTGCGCGGACTGCGGTGGGGCCCTGCGTCTGCCCGCTGCCACCGACAGCGATCTGGATGACCTGTGCTGTAAGCACAAGCTGGTCATCAAAGGACGGTGAGCCCCATGTATTTTGAAGAGACTTACCATATCGACAGCCGGGAGGTGGACCACCAGGCGTTCTGCCGCCCCTCTGCCATCCTGGGCTACCTTCAGGTGAGCGCCACCGCGGCGGCCATCAAGCTCCATGCCTCCACCCCGGAGACCCTGGTGAAATATAACTGTTTTTGGATGCTGGCCCGAATCTGGGTGGAGCTGAAGAGGCCCCTGCGGTGGGGCGAGGAGCTCACCGTGCGGACCTGGCACCGTCCCCCAAAGGGTCCCACCATCTACCGGGATTTCGACCTCTACTGCGGGGAGGAATATGTGGGACAGGCGGTCTCCACCTGGGTGCTGGCCGACCGGGACACCCACCGCCTCTTCCGCATGGAAAAGGCGGTGGAGTTCACGGCCAACGCCGAGGACGGCCTGGGCAAGACCATGCGCCTGACCCGGGTAAAGATGCCAGAGACGATGGCGGAGGTGGAGCGCCGCCGCCTCTATTACAGCGAGCTGGATATGAACACCCATGTGAACAATACCCGCTACGCCGACTTCGCCTGCGACACCCTCCGGCTGGAGCACCTCACCGGCGGGGCCTTTGTCTCCCAGCTTCAGATCGGCTTTCTGGCCGAGTGTAAGGCGGGGGAGGAGCTCACCCTGTACGCCGGAAAAGAGGGGGAAGCCGATCTGGTCAAGGGGGTGGGCCCCGACGGAAAGACCCGCTTCGAGGCCAGCGTGACCGTGACCCATAGGCAGAACTGACCAAATTGCAATTTTCCCTTCGTGGAAATAAAAAACCCTTGACATTCCGGGCATTGCCCATTAAAATATATGAAATTTCTAAATATAAAAAAGAAAGTAGGAGATGCAAATGCAGAACAAATTCAAGGGC
Organism: Oscillospiraceae bacterium; assembly: GCA_020025375.1. Lineage (GTDB taxonomy): Bacteria > Bacillota > Clostridia > Oscillospirales > Oscillospiraceae > JAHHSE01. Next base: position 2,423 of record JAHHSF010000071.1, read on the forward strand.
CAGGGCCTTACCTTTGACGACGTTTTGCTGGTCCCCGCCGAAAGCGACGTCCTCCCCGCCGACATTGACCTGCACACCCAGCTCACCAAGAAGATTCACCTTAACGTCCCCGTGATGGCCGCCGCCATGGACACCGTCACCGAGTACCGTATGGCCATTGCCGTGGCCCGTGAGGGCGGCATCGGCATCATCCACAAGAATATGTCCATTGGCCAGCAGGCCGAGCAGGTGGATATGGTCAAGCGGAGCGAGAACGGCGTCATCACCAACCCTTTCTGGCTGGCCCCCGGGCACACCCTTCAGGAAGCTGACGACCTGATGGCGAAGTACCGCATCTCCGGCGTGCCCATCTGCGACAACGGCAAACTCATCGGCATCATCACCAACCGTGATATGAAGTTTGAGACCGATATGAGCCAGCTCATCGACAACGTGATGACCAAGGAGAACCTGGTCACCGCTCCCGAGGGCACCACCCTTCAGGAGGCCCGGGAGATCCTCCGCCGGCACAAGATCGAAAAACTCCCCATCGTGGACAAGGACTTCCACCTCAAGGGCCTCATTACCATCAAGGACATTGAGAAAGCCGAGGTCTATCCTAATTCCGCCCGTGATGACAAGGGACGGCTGATGGTAGGCGCCGCCATCGGCGTGACCGCCGACGTGCTGGACCGCACCCGCGCCCTCATCGAGGCCGGTGCCGACGTGCTGGTGCTGGACTCCGCCCACGGCCACAGCCACAACATCCTGGAGTGCGTCAAGCGCATCAAGGCTCTCTATCCCGACGTTCAGCTCATCGCCGGTAACGTGGCTACCGCCGAGGGTACCCGCGCCCTCATCGAGGCCGGTGCTGACTGCGTGAAAATCGGCATCGGTCCCGGCTCCATCTGCACCACCCGCGTGGTGGCCGGCATCGGCGTGCCCCAGATCACCGCCGTCTATGACGCCGCCCAGGTGGCCGCCGAGTACGGCGTGCCTATCATCGCCGACGGCGGCATCAAGTACTCCGGCGACATTGCCAAGGCCTTGGCAGCCGGTGCCAGCGTGGTCATGCTGGGCTCCCTGCTGGCCGGCTGTGAGGAGTCCCCCGGTGAGACTGAGATCTACCAGGGCCGTCAGTTCAAGGTCTACCGCGGCATGGGCTCCCTGGGCGCCATGGCCTGCGGCTCCAAGGACCGCTACTTCCAGCAGAACAATAAGAAGCTGGTCCCCGAAGGCGTGGAAGGCCGCGTGCCCTATAAGGGACTGGTCGGGGACACCATCTATCAGATGATGGGCGGCCTACGGGCCGGTATGGGCTACACCGGCTGCCACACCATCGAGGAGCTTCACAGCAAGGCGCAGTTTATCCAGATCACTGCCGCCGGTCTGAAGGAGTCCCACCCCCACGACATCTATATCACCAAGGAAGCTCCTAACTACACCCTCAATCCCTAAAAACCGAAAGCACCCTCCGCAGGGGAAAAGCACAACTCGATGAGTTGTGCTTTTTTCATGCCCGGAAGGAGAACTGACCATGCAAGAGAGACAGAATTTTTAAAAAGTGCGGAGAAGCCTTCAAGGACTTCCGCCGCATCCTCATGGACGGCGCTCTTTTTGTGTGGTATAATGCAGAGTGATTTTCTGACCTTAAAAGGGGGCCTTGCCATGCTCCATCTTCTCCTTGGCCGCGCCAATATCGACCGCACCGCCACCGTCCTGGCCCGGATGACCCGGCCGGAGAGCGGGGAAAAACGCTATCTGATCGTCCCTGAGCAGGCCTCCCACGAGGCCGAGCGGGCCCTCTGTGCGGCAGGGGGAGACAGGGTCTCCACCTATGCCGAGGTCCTCTCCTTTACCCGCCTGGCCAGCCGGGTATTCGCCCAGTGGGGCGGGACGGCCCGACAGAGCCTGGACGCGGGGGGACGAATCCTGCTTCTCTCGGCGGCGCTGAAAGAGGTTTCCTCCCAACTCACAGTCTACGCCAAGCCCTCCCGGAAGCCCGCCTTCCTTACCCGGATGCTGGCCACCATCGACGAGCTGAAGAGCTGTCGCATCCTCCCGGAGGCCTTGGCCCAAGCGGGAGAGGGGGAGGAAAAACTCCGGGACCTGGCCATCATCTATGGGGCCTACGACGCGCTTACCGCCCGGGTGGCCGCCGACCCAAGAGACCGGCTTACCCGTCTGGCCCAAGCCCTGGAGGAGAGCGGCTGGGCCGCCGGGAAGGAGTTCTACGTCTCCGGCTTCACCGACTTCACCCCACAGGAGCGGCGGGTCCTTGCCGCCCTTCTGGAGGGGGGCGAAGTGACGGTGAGCCTGCTCTGCGACCGGGCCGAAAAAGGGGACCCCCTCTTCGACCCCGCCCGGCGCACCGTCCACCAGCTTGTGGAGCTTTCCCGCCGGGCTGGACAGGAGAGCGAGGTGGAATACCTCACTGCCCGCCGCCCCCAGCCTGCCGAACTGGCCCACCTGGAGGAAAACCTCTTCCGGGACCGGCCCGGCTTCTGGCCGGAGGAGCCGGAAAAGATCGAACTCTTCCGGGCGGACAGCCCCCGGAGCGAGGTAGAGTGGGCGGCGGCCCGGCTCCGGGCCTTGGCGGTGGAGGGCTTCCGTTTCCGTGACCTGGCGGTGGCCGCCAGGGACTTCGAGCCCTACCGCCCCTTGGTGGAGACCATCTTCCCCCAGTATGGCCTTCCCGTATTCACCAGTGCCATGACCGACATTCTGGAAAAGCCGGTGCTGGCCGTGGTGGCAGCCGCCCTGGACGTGCAGTAGGGTGGCTGGCAGGAGGAGGACGTGCTCCGCTATCTCAAGACCGGCCTCACCGGCCTGACCGATGAGGAGCGGGACAAGCTGGAAAATTATGCGGAGATCTGGGATATTCGGGGCGGAAAGTGGCTTGGTAAAAAACCTTGGGCTTGGCGGCCAGACGGCCAGTTTGGCTCTCTGGACCCGGAAAGCGATTCTGCTTTGAAGGAATTAAATTCCATTCGGGAGCGGGTGACAGCCCCCCTTTTGGCCCTGAAAAACAGCAAGGGCAGGACGGGGCGGGATCAGGCCGCCGCCATTTACACTTTTTTGGAGGCCATTGACCTGCCCCGGCGGCTCACCGACCGGGCGAAGGCGCTCACAGACCGGGGGCGGGCCCAAAAGGCGGAGGAGTACCGGCAGCTCTGGGAGATTCTCTGCGCCGCCCTGGACCAATGCGCTGTGATTTTGGCCGAGACCGACATGGAGCTGGAGGAGTTTGGCCGGGTGCTGAAGCTGGTCCTGTCCCAATACGACGTGGGGGCTATCCCGGTCTCCCTGGACCGGGTGACGGCGGGGGATCTGCCCCGTGTGTCCGGGAAAGGGGTCAAGGTCCTCTGCCTCCTGGGGGCCGACGACGGACAGATTCCACAGGTCTCCCCATCGGCGGGCCTGCTCACCGATGAGGACCGGGACCTGCTGGCCCAGAAGGGTCTGGAGGCCGCCCCCAGGGTCCAGGAGAAGCTGACAAGAGAATGGACCATTCTCTATGAGGGCTGTACTCTGCCCACGGAAAAATTGCTGGTGTTTTATCCCGCCCATGGGGTCCAGGGGGAGGAACGCCGCCCCTCCGTTCTGGTGAGCCGCCTGAAAAGCGCCTTTCCTGCCCTGAGGACCCATTTGGAGGGGGAGGAGGAGTTCCGTTTCACCGCACCCCTCCCGGCTTTGGAGAGCGGGCGGGAGGCGGTCTGGCCCCTTCTGGACGCACTGCCAGAATACGCCCCCAAGGTGGAGCGGCTGCGGTGTGCCCGGGGCCTGGCCCGGGGAAGCCTCAGCCCGGCGGCGGTGGAAGCCCTCTATGGAAAACGGGTGCCCATGTCGGCCTCCCGGCTGGACAAGTACAAATCCTGCCACTTCTCCTACTTCATGCAGTACGGTCTGAAGGCCAAAGCCCGGAAAAGGGCCGGCTTCTCCGCTCCCGAGTACGGCACCTTTGTCCATTACGTCCTGGAGCACGTGCTGGCCCAGGGTGGGGCCGGGCTGGACCGGAAGGGCCGCAGAGAGCTGATCCAGGGGGCGGTGGAGCGGTATATCACCGAAGAACTGGGCGGCCTGGAAAACCAGACCCCCCGTTTTCGCTACCTCTTTGACCGCCTGCTCAAAACCGTGGCCGAGGTGGTGGAGAACGCCGCCGGTGAGCTTCAGAAGGGGGACTTCGTCCCCGTCGCCTTCGAGCTGGGCTTTGGTGCGGGGAAGGACCTGCCTCCCATCACCTTTACGGCGGGCGGTGTGACCGTGAGCCTTTCCGGCTTTGTGGACCGGGTGGACGGCTGGGAGAAGGACGGAAAACTCTACCTCCGGGTGGTGGACTATAAAACCGGGCGAAAGAGCTTCGATTGGAGCGACGTGTGTAACGGCAT
>JAHHSF010000072.1 GCA_020025375.1 Oscillospiraceae bacterium
TCCCCATGGACGGAGGAGCTCCGTAGGAAGCGGGCGCAGGGGCGGTGTAGCCGCCGGTAAACCCGGCGCTGTCCCCATCCCGCTTGGAATCTCCAAAGTAGACGTTATCGGCGACCACCTCGGCGGAGCGGCGCTTGTTGCCCTCCTTATCGGTCCAATCCCGAATCTGGAGGCGGCCCTCCACCACGGCCATGCGGCCCTTGGTGAAGTACTTGGAGACAAACTCGCCAGTCTGACGCCAAGCCACGATGTCGATAAAATCGGTCTGACGCTCCCCGCCGTCGCGGCTCTTGAAGTCGCGGTCCACGGCGATGGAGAAGGAAGCCACAGCAGTACCCGACTGGGTATGACGCAACTCCGGGTCGCGGGTCAGGCGGCCCATGAGGATGATACGGTTAAGCATATCAGATCCTCCTTACTCTTCCATGCAGACGATGATGGAACGCATGATGTTGCTGTCGATGCGGAGCTTACGGTCCAGCTCGGCGGGGTAAGCGGCGTCGGCGGCGAAAGCAATGCGGACGTAGTAACCCTCGTTCAGGTCGTTGATGGGGTAGGCCAGACGGCGCTTGCCCCACTCCTCCACCTCGGCGATGGTGCCCCGGGCCTCGGTCATCTCCTTAAACTTGGCGACGACGGCGGCGGTGGCCTCCTCGTTGAGATTGGGGTCAACAATGAAGATGACCTCGTAGTTAGCAGTGATCTTTGCCATATTTCTTGCACCTCCTTATGGACAAGTGGCCCCCGAACTTGGCCGGGGGCAAGGATGTTGTGTTGCCTGTCTATCAGACAGACCCTATTATTATATCGTTTTTCTTCCAAATGTCAAGAATTTTCTCATTTTTCCTTGGGGTCCAAGCCGGGATTTTCTTTTGCACCTTTTTTCAGTTTCTTTCCCTTTTGGCATAGTAACGCACCCCATGTGGCAGACAGTATATTATACTGTCTGCCACATGGGGTGCAGTTCATTTTCAGGCTTTCGTATTACAGCGTTTCCGCCTTGTCCTTGAGAAAGCGGGTGAGCCAGGCTCCGGTCTCGGGGTGGTCCAGGGCAAAGTCGATGGTGGCCTCCAGGAACCCCCGAAGGTTCCCCGTGTCATACCGGCGGCCCTCAAAGTCCACCGCCATCATGCTCCGCTGGCGACACAGCTCCCGCAGGCCGTCAGTGAGCTGGATTTCTCCGCCGAAGCCGGGCTTGACATTCTCCAGGATGTCGAAGATTTCCGGGGTGAGAACGTAGCGGCCCAAGATGGCGTAGTCGGAGAACCGCTCGGCCTTGGTGGGCTTCTCGTTCATATCGGCCACGGCGTAGACCCGTTCCTCCTTTGGGAAAATCTTCACCGAAGAATACTTGCTGATCTGGTCCGGGTCCACCGCCTGGATGCCCAGGACGGGGGCGTTGTACTGCTCCGCGGTCCGGATAAGCTGGCCGATGACGGGCTGTTTGGCCCGCATGATGTCGTCCCCCAGAAGGACGGCAAAGGGCTCGTCCCCCACAAAATGGCGAGCCCGGGCGATGGCATGGCCCAGCCCCTTCGTCTCCTTCTGACGGACATAGAAAATATTGGCCAGGTCGGCGGCCCGGCGGACCTCTGCAAGCTCTTTGTCCTTGCCGGCCCGGTCCAGGCGCTCCTCCAGCTCGGGATAGTAGTCGAAGTAGTCGTCCATGGCGCTCTTGGCCCGGTTGGTGACGATGAGGATATCCTCGATGCCAGCCTCCACGGCCTCTTCGATGATGTACTGAATCACCGGCTTGTCCACCATGGGGAGCATTTCCTTGGGCACCGTCTTGGTGGCGGGAAGCATCCGGGTCCCCAGTCCGGCGGCGGGGATGACTGCCTTACGTACTTTCATGTTGGACCTCCTGTTTTGTGTTCGGAGGGCCGCGCCCTCCTTATACCAGGCCCTTGGGGGCCATCATATCTTTGAAATAAGGCACGTTGGGCAGGATCTTGAGAAGCAAGCCGCCCAGAACATAGCAGGCCACCAGCTCACCCATCGCCACGCCAAAGCCGGCAATGGCAAACACGGCCGGGAAGTTGGCCGTGAAGCCCACCTCGTACCAGGCGATCATGGCCCCGATGATGACCCCGTTACACACCACGGGAGGCAGGGGTGCCAGCCAGCGGTTGGGCATCTTCATGGTGAGGAAGGCGGCAAGGGCGGTGGCGGCGGTGCCGCAGATCACGTCCAGCATCGCATAGGGGGAGAGGAGATTTGCCACCAGGCAGCCCACCACCAGGCCCGGCGCACTGGCCGGGAAGAGGAAGGGGAGCACGGTGAAGGCCTCGGCCACCCGGAGCTGGGCGTATCCATAGGACAGGCCGGGGAGCAACATGGTGAGGGCGGCGTAGGCGGCGGCCACGATGGCGGCCAGGGTCAGGTCTTTGGTGGAAAATTTGCGCATGAAAATCATACCTCCATTTTTTGTTTAGAGTGCGTGCATCGGCGCACAGCGGTACGGGTCCCTTTCCCCGGGGGCAGGATGCTCACGCCCCCGGACGGCTCTCTCCGTACCGGTTGGACTGGGTGGGGAACCAGTCGGAGGTATTATAACACGGATAAAGAAAAAAAGGAAGCAGTAACCGCTTAACAATATCATCAAATCCGATGTTTGTGCAGGTGAGCTGATTGCTAGCTTCCTCATTCCGCTTCTCTTACCTTCGCTTCTCCAGCCGGAGAATCATCACGGTGCGGTCGTCGGGGGAGGCAGCGTGGGCAGCGCTCTCCTCCAAGAGGGTACGGGCCAGCTCCTTGGGGGAGGCCCCGTCAAAGGCGGCCAGGCCCTCCCGGAGCCAGCCGTCCCCCTCCCCATCAGTCACCCCATCGGTGACCATGAGGGCGCAGTCCCCTGGCTCCAGGTGGAAGGGGATTACGTCAGGCTCCACCCGGTCCCCGGCGGCCAGCCCCGCCGGAAGGGCGGACCCGGCGGCCCGGACCACCGTGTCCCCCTTTTTCAAATAGGTAGGGGCGGCGCCGTACTTATAGACCGCCCCTTCCCCGGTAAAGAGATCCAGGCGGCACAGGTCAACGGTGGTGAAGCCCCCCTCGGCCTCGGCCCGGAGGGCCAGGGCCGAGTTGAGGGTCTTTAAGGCCGCCTCTGCGGTCACACCGGCCCGGAGAAACTTTTCCAGAAGCCGGATGGCAAGGTCGCTCTCCCGCCCGGCCTCAGGGCCGCTCCCCATGCCATCGCAGAGAAGGAGGTAGAGGACGCCATCCTCCCCTTTGAACCAGGCACCCGCGTCCCCGCTCACCGTCTCCCCATCACGCTTTTTGGCCGCCACCCCGGCGGTGACCGCCAGGGGCTCGGCCTGGGTAAAGACCACCCGGCTCTTCCCCCGCTCGGCCTGCTGGACGGCGGGGCGCAGGGCGACCCCCAAGAGAGCGGACAGCTCCTTTCGGGTCTCCTCTTTCATGAGGAGGGCCGGGTCACGGAGAAGGATCTCGGCCCTAAGGCGTCCCCGCTGGTCCAGAAAGACCGTCCCCTCTCCCTCCATCCCTTGGGAGGCTAAGTAATGACGCAGGCGGCGCTCCCGCACCGGCTCAGGGGTCAGCTCCACCGCCAGCTCCAGGGCGGCCTCCTCCAGGGCCTGGGCCAGCTGGCCATACTGGCGGCAGACCGCCGCCCGGTTTTCCCGCAGGCGGCTCTGATACCGGCGGCGGAGGAGGAGGGCGGAGAGTTCCTCATTCATGGCCTCCAGAAAACTGGGCAGCCGGATACACCGGCTGGAAAACCATTTTGGCAGGTCGGCAGACTGTCCTCTCCCCCGCTCCAGCATGGCGGGAAGGCCGTCGTTCAGGGCACGGACGGTGGACTCGTACTCCCGCTCCCAGCAGGAATCCCGCAGGGCACACCGGACGCAGACCTTCTCCGCAGCCCGCTGATAGACCACAGCGGGGTTCTCCCCATTCCCCCGGTCGGGGGTAAGGGAAACCCGGCGGTTTTCATACACCGCGCGGAAGGCCTCCGCCGTCCCCTCCAACTTCTCCCGCACGAAGGCCCGCCGCCGGGCCTTCGTGCGGGAGAAGTTGGAGGGGACGGCGGCGGGCCTCCCCTTCCGGGGCCGCGCTTGGCTCCACCCGGACCGCCAGGCGGCGAAAGAGCCCCTCTGGCAGGGTAACGAAAATAACGGAGACCACGAAAGTCTCATACAGGAGGGCCACCGCCCCCGGGGCGCTCTCCCAGAGCCAGAGGGCCACCACCCCATCGGCCAGAACGTAGGCCAAGGCCCCGAAGAGCCGCCCCTGCCGGTGGAAGGCTCCGGCGAAGAGGCCGGCAAAACCCAGAGCCAAACTGTAAAGGGGGACCCCCTTGGCAAGATCCATGGCAAGGCCGGCGCACACCCCGGCGGCGGCTCCGGCCCCCAGCCCGCCCAGGCTCCCGGCGCAAAGGACCACCAATCCCGCCAAAACGCACCCCACCGAGAGCTCGTCCAACAGGGTCACCCGAGCCAGGGACATAAGGAGGGTCCCCCCAAAGAGGAGGAGGGCCACCCTTTGCCGGTGGGTCAGGTTTTCCCCCCTTGGTGTCTCCCGGGCCGAGAGGGCCACCCGGTCGAAATAGGCCGCACCCCCGGCCAGGAGGGTGGCGGTGAGGTAGCAAGCCACCCCGCTGGTCCGCAGCCATCCCAGGGGCAGGGAAACAAAGCCGGTGGCTCCCACCATGAGGGCGGTGACCAGGGGCATGAACCAGCTCTTTTTGTACAGTTTTACGTCAAAAAACGCGAAGGCCACCGAGAAAATGAGAACGGCGGCCGCCATATCCCGCAGGCCGTTCTCCATGCCCCGGAAGCAAAAACTCCCGAACACGGCCCCCACCAGAGCACACATTCCCTCCATGCCCGAGCCGGAGGCCCCCACGAAGGCGGCCCCGAAGGGTGCGTAGCCTCCCGGCAGGTCCGCCCCTGCCAGCACCGCTCCCAACAACATTCGGGTGAGTCCCTCGCTTACCCGGACCAGCCCCGGGGCGCGGAGCACCTCCACCACCCCTTCCGTCCCTCTTCTCTGTCGCAGTTTTTCCTTCGTCAACATCTGGGTCTCCTCCTGTCTTCCTCTGTGTTCTGTCAGTGTAATCCATTTTCTGGAAAAACTCCGTCGGAAGTAGACGAACGGGCTTGCCCTTTGCCGTGGAATTTGGTAAAATACTTTCCGCAATGAAGCAAACAAGTAGTTCGGAGGAACACTGTGAAGATAGGAAACATAGAAATTTTCGGGCGGCTGGCCCTGGCCCCCATGGCGGGGGTCACCGACCAGGCCTTCCGCACCATCTGCCGCAGGATGGGGGCGGCCTATACCGTCACCGAGATGGTCTCGGCCAAGGCCCTCTGCTATCAGGACCGAAAGACCATGCCCATCATGGCTTTGGGGGAGGGGGAGTATCCCGCCGCCGTCCAGATGTTCGGCTGTGACCTGGATGCCTGTGAGCGGGCCGCCGCCATTATCCGGGAAAAGGCCGCCCCCGCCGTCATCGACATCAACATGGGCTGTCCCATGCCCAAGGTGGCGAACAATGGGGACGGCTCCGCCCTCATGCGGACCCCGGAGCTGGCCCAGCAGGTACTGGAGGCCGTCCGCCGGGGGGCCGGGGACACTCCCGTCACGGTCAAGTTCCGCCTTGGATGGGACAAGGGCTCCATCAACTGCGTGGATTTCGCCAAACGGATGGAGGATTCCGGTGCCGCCGCCGTCACCCTCCACGGCCGCACCCGGACCCAGCTCTATGCGGGCAAGGCCGACTGGAGCTACATCAAAGCGGTGAAGGAGGCGGTCTCCATCCCGGTCATCGCCAACGGAGACGTGTTCTCCCCCGAGGACGCCGTCCGCATCCTCGCGTATACCGGAGCCGACATGGCCATGATCGGCCGGGGCTCCTTTGGGGCCCCCTGGCTCTTCCGCCAGGCCAACGCCGCCCTGAGCGGGGAACCCATCCCCTCCGCCCCCTCGGTGGAGGAGCGGGCAGACCTGGCTATGGAGCAGTTCCGCCTGGCCGCCGCCCAGAAGGGGGAGCACATCGCCTGCCTGGAAGCCCGGAAGCATTACGCCTGGTACCTGAAGGGCATCCCCCACGCCGGGTATTATAAGGAGAAGATCTGCCATATCAGCAGCTTTGAGGATCTGGAGCGAATCACCAAGGGCATAAAACGGGACCTGAAGCTGCCGGAGGAACGGTAACTTTCTGAAAATCGCCTGAAAGGAGGGAGAGAATATGACCGAACAGGAACTGGTCGCCCGGGCCAAGGCCGGGGACAGAGATGCCTTTTCCCAGTTGGTGGAACAAAATCAAAACCGAATCTATTCTCTCGCCCTCCGCATGGTGAACGACCCGGAGGATGCCGCCGACCTGGCTCAGGAAGCCTTTCTCAGCGCCTGGCGGGGACTGGACCACTTCCAGGGGGAAGCCGCTTTCTCCACCTGGCTCTACCGGCTTGCCTCCAACGCCTGCATTGACTTCCTCCGCCGGGAGAAGCGGCGAAAGAACGCCGGAGCTGTCCTCTATCTGGACAGCGAGGAGGATGGGGGCACCCTGGACCTCCCCGATCACACCTCCGACCCACAGGCCCTGCTGGAACAGAGCGAAGTCCGCTCGAATATCGCCGACGGCCTGGCCGCCCTCTCGGAGGAGCACCGGAAGGTGCTGACCCTGCGGGAGGTCTCCGGCCTCTCCTATGCCGAAATCGGCGCCATTTTGGGCCTGGAGGAGGGCACCGTAAAGTCTCGAATTTCCCGGGCCCGGTTGGCCCTGCGAAAAAAACTGGTGGAG
>JAHHSF010000073.1 GCA_020025375.1 Oscillospiraceae bacterium
ACCATCTACTCCATGTTCAACTACTCCCTCACCATCGACCCGGTGACCGTGCTGGAGCAGATGCGCAAAAACGGGGTCTATGACGAGAATCAGTCCCGTGGCTACCTCCTCCAGCTCATGGAGGTCACCCCCACGGCGGCCAACGTCATGGAGTACGTCGAAATTGTGCGGGACAAATCCCTCCTTCGCCGGGTGGCCGAGACCGCCGGGGAGGTTACCGCCCTGGTCCAGGAGGGCTTAGGCACCGGCTCCGAGGTCCTGGAGGCCGCCGAGCAGAAGATCTACGCCATTCGCAACGGCCGCTCCAACCAGGGCCTCACCCCCATTTCCAGCGTCATCTTGGATGTTTACGCCCGGCTGGGGGAGCTGGCCGCCATGGATTCCGCCGTACCCGGCCTGTCCACCGGCCTTTCAGACCTGGACAACGCCATCGCCGGCCTCAATAACTCCGACCTTATCCTCCTTGCCGCCCGGCCTGGTATGGGCAAGACCTCCATGGCGCTGAACATCCTCCTCCACGCTGGCAAATTTTCCGGGAAGAGCGTGGTATTTTTTTCCCTGGAAATGAGCGCGGAACAGCTTGGTATGCGCCTCATCTCCGCCGAGAGCTTCGTGGATAACAAGAAGCTGGTTACCGGAAAGCTCAGCGAGTCGGACTGGGGCAAGATTGCCGCCGCGTCGGCCTCCCTGAACAAGAGCAAAATTCTCATCGACGACAACCCAGCCCTCTCAGTGGCCGACATGAACGCCAAGTGCCGCCGGGTGGACGACCTGGGCCTCGTCGTCATCGACTACCTTCAGCTCATGCAGTCGGCTGGTGGGAGCCAGAAATACAGCGGAGAGAACCGACAACAGGTGGTTTCCGACATCTCCCGGGCCTTGAAAATTATGGCCAAGGAGCTGAACGTCCCCGTCCTCTGCCTGTCTCAGCTCTCCCGTGGGCCGGAAAGCCGGACCAACAAGCGGCCCATGCTCTCCGACCTGCGTGAATCCGGCGCCATCGAGCAGGACGCCGACATCGTCATGTTTCTCTACCGGGACGACTATTATAATGAAGATTCTGAGGACCACAATCTGGCCGAGTGTATCATCGCCAAGAACCGCCATGGCGAGACCCGAACCGTGGAACTCCAGTGGCTTCCCGAGTTCACCACCTTCTCGGGAATCGAGCGGCGCTATGAGGAGTAAGCCCCCTCTGGGCCTGCCCCAGGCCGAGGCCCTGGCCCGGGAATACGGAATGTTCCCCAAGGGGGGGACCGTCCTGCTGGCCGTCTCCGGCGGAAGGGACTCCATGACCCTCCTGCACTGGGCCTGGACCCAGGCCGAGACCTTCGGCGTTTCCCTGGCGGTGGGCCACTACCACCACGGGATGCGGGGGGAGTCGGCCGACGACGACGCGAGGCGGGTGGAAGCCTGGTGCCGGGAACACGGCATCCCCTTTTATCAGGACAACGGAGACGTGTATGGGGAAGCCGCCCGGATGGGCAGGGGAGTGGAGGAGACCGGACGGCTCCTCCGCTACGCCTTTCTGGAACGGACCGCCGCCGCCATCGGGGCCATGCGCATCGCCACCGCCCATAACGCCGACGACAACGCCGAGACCCTTCTGTTGAATCTGACCCGCGGGGCCGGACTTCAGGGCTTGTGCGGGATCCCCCCGGTGCGGAAAAACATTGTCCGGCCCCTCCTTACCACCTCCCGGGCCGAGATCAACGCCTATGTGGCCGAGCACGCCATCCCCTACGGAGACGACGAGACCAATTTTGATGACACCTATGCCCGGAACCGGATCCGTAACCAAGTCACCCCGGTGTTGCGGAGCCTGAACGCCAGGTATACGGAAAACGTGTCCACCGCCATCCGGCTGCTGCGGCAGGACAATGACTGCCTCAATGGCTTCGCAGACCAACTTTTAGAGGGCGTCCGGGCCGAAACGGGCCGGGCCGTCCTGCCCGCCTCCCGTTTGGCGGAGGCCCCCATCCCCATCGCCGTCCGGGCCGCCAGAACACTGATGACGGGCGTGACTGGCTTCTCTCAGTTCGGGGAACGGCACCTCCGGGCCGTGCTGGACCTTGCAAAGTCCGGCGACCCCTCGGCCCAAATCTCCCTCCCCCACGGGCTCATCGTCCGACGGGAGTATGGGGCGCTGGTCTTTACCACGGAACAGGAGTCCCAATCCTGGGGTCCCGTCCCTCTCAAAGAGGGAGAAAACCGGGTTGGGGCCTGGACGGTCACGGTAGCCGGAAACCCGGGAAGCCTGACGGCCCGCCCCCGGCGGACCGGGGACGAGATTCGCCTCCCGAGACAGGCGAAAAAGACCCTGAAAAAGCTGATGATGGAAAAAAGAATCCCCCGTCCGCTCCGGGACAGCCTCCCGGTGGCGGCGGATGGGGACGGCCCACTGGCCGTTGCCCTGCTGGGTGAAAATACCGACCACCCCCGGTTTGGGGCGGTCCACATCACATTTACCCAAAATCAAAAGAAGGAATGATGGATATGATGGAGAAGGACATCGAGCGCGTCCTGTTCAGCGAAGAAGAACTGAAGACCCGGGTGGCCGAGCTGGGCGCCCAGATCACCCGCGACTACCAGGGCAAGAAGCCCATTATCATTAGCATCCTCCGGGGCTCTTATATCTTTATGGCCGACCTGACCCGGCAGATTAACCTGCCCTGCACCATCGACTTTATGGCGGTCTCCTCCTATGGGAGCGGCACCACCTCCTCCGGCCAGGTGAAAATCGTCAAGGACCTGTCCGAAAACATCGAGGGCCGGGACGTCCTGGTGGTGGAGGACATCCTGGACAGTGGCAACACCCTGAGCTACCTGCTGGAGATCCTCAAGGCCCGGCGCGTGGCCTCGGTGAAGCTCTGCACCCTGCTGGATAAGCCCGCCCGGCGGACCAAGGACGTTCACGCCGACTATGTTGGCTACACCGTCCCCGACTACTTCGTGGTGGGCTACGGTCTGGACTACGCCGAATACTACCGGAATCTGCCCTACATCGGCATCCTGAAGCCCGAAGTCTACGAGGGGCACTAAATGAAGAGAAAGATCGCCCTGCGGGATGTGGCCACCTATCTGCTCATTGCCCTGCTCCTGCTCTTCACCCTCTCAGTCCTCATGGAGGGGAATAAAAAGCAGACGCTGGTCTATTCCGACGTGCGCCAGCTTTTGGAGCAACAGAAGGTCAAGGAGCTCTGGGTGGAGGACCAGGTGGTCCATCTCCGCCTCCGGGAGGCCCTGCCTGACGGCACCGAGACCCTCTCCTACACCATCTACTCCTTCCCCCTGTTCTATGAGGACCTGAACGACCTCATCGTCCGGGAGTGGCAGATGGGCCGCCTGGAGCGGTACGACTATCCCGAGCCCGACGTGCCCACCTGGTGGGAGGTCCTGCTCCCCTATGTGGGCATGGGCCTGGTGCTCCTCCTCCTGTGGCGGATCCTCTTCGCCCGGCAGATGCAGGGAGGAGGGGGCAACGGCGGGGACCCGGTGGCCCGCTTTGGCAAGGCCCGGACCCGCACCCTGGAGGACCAGGGGAAAAAGGTCACCTTCGCCGACGTGGCCGGGGCGGACGAGGAGAAAAATGAGCTCCAGGAGCTGGTGGACTTTCTCAAGGACCCGGAGAAATTTATCGCCCTGGGGGCCAGAATTCCCAAGGGCGTGCTTCTGGTGGGCCCTCCCGGCACCGGCAAGACCCTGCTGGCCAAGGCGGTGGCGGGGGAGGCCGGGGTGCAGTTTCTCTCCATCTCCGGCTCCGACTTTGTGGAGCTATATGTGGGCGTGGGCGCATCCCGCGTCCGGGACCTCTTTGACCAGGCCAAGCAGGATTCCCCCGCCATCGTCTTTATCGACGAAATCGACGCCGTGGGCCGCCAGCGCGGCGCAGGCCTGGGCGGAGGCCACGATGAGCGGGAGCAAACCCTGAACCAGCTCCTGGTGGAAATGGACGGCTTCGGCTCCAACGAGGGGGTCATCGTCCTGGCCGCCACCAACCGGGTGGACATCCTGGACCCCGCCCTCCTGCGGCCCGGCCGCTTCGACCGCCAGATTTATGTGGGCTACCCGGACATGAAGGGCCGGGAGGCCATCCTCCGCATCCACTGCCGCAACAAGCCCCTGGCCGAGGATGTAAGTATCCGGGACGTGGCCCGGGGGACCAGCGGCTTCACCGGGGCCGACCTGGAGAACCTGATGAACGAGGCCGCCCTTCTGGCCGCCCGTCAGGCCCGCCCCTTCATCACCATGGAGGACATCCAGGAGTCGGTCATCAAGGTCATTGCCGGCCCGGAAAAGCGCAGTCACATCCCCTCTGAGCAGGACAAGAAGATTACCGCCTATCACGAGGCTGGCCACGCCATTGCCATCCACGAGCTTCCGACCCAGGACCCAGTCCACCGAATCACCATCGTGCCCCGTGGCGCGGCAGCGGGGATGACCATCCACCTGCCCGTGGAGGACCGTGGCCATGTGTCCCGGGAAAAGCTCTGTGAGGAGATTACCGCCCTTTTGGGCGGGCGGGTGGCCGAGCAGCTCTTTATCGGCTCGGTCTGCACCGGGGCCTCCAGCGACCTGCAACGGGCCTCTGCCATTGCCCGGGACATGGTCACCAAGTACGGCATGAGCGAGAAGCTGGGCAACGTGGTCTTTGATTCCGGCCATGACGAGGTTTTCATCGGCCGCTCCATGGCCCAGGCCAAGCCCTATTCCGAGGAGACCGCCCACCTGATCGACACTGAGATCAAGGCCCTCATCGACGAGGCCTACCGCCGGTGCGAGGTCATCCTCACCCGCCGCCGGGCCGAGCTGGAGCGGGTGGCCGCCTTCCTTCTGGAAAACGAGACCATGTCTGCCGAGGAATTTGAGAAAATTTTTCAGGGATAACCAATAAAAGTCCCATTTATAGGACACAAAGCCTCCTATACTGTTCTTAGAAGCAAAGAACGGATAGGAGGCTTTTTCCATGTATGAATTTCGGAGCGTAAACGGACATATCGAGGTCTTTGATGCCTGGGGGGACTTTCTCTTCTCGGCGGACACCATGGGGGAGGCCTATGCGGAAGCCTACGCGGCCTGAATCACCGGGCCCAGCCTAAGAATCTGTCCAACAGGCGGGCCAAAGGGCCTGCCGGGGAGGAGCAACGGGCAATCCGCTCCCCCTCCCGCCCGGCCCGGATAGCCTCTTCCATAAAGAAATCCTGGGAGGAGAAGGCGGCTTCGCCAGTCTCCTTCTTCCGATAGACCCCATCCGCGCCCAAAGCCCGGGCTTTTTTTGTATCCCGAAGCAACACATCCAGAATATGGTTGATCCTGGCCTTGGTATGGTCGGCGTAGACCGGGCAGATAACCTCCACCCTGCGCTCGGTATTCCGGGTCATCATATCCGCCGAGCCAAGGAAAAGGCGCTGATTCTCCCCAGTGCCGAAGCTGTAAATACGGGAGTGCTCCAAAAACCGGCCCACCACGCTGGTGACCGAAATATTCTCGGTGTGGCCGGGCACACCAGGGACCAGGCAACAGATCCCACGGATGATAAGGTCAACCCTGACCCCGGCCCGTGAGGCTTCGGCCAGCCGCTCGATTATATCATAGTCAGTGAGGGAATTCATTTTCATCACGATACGGCCGCTCTTTCCACGTGCAATTTCGCCACTGATGAGGAGGAGGATGACCTGCTTCAGATTGGCGGGGGAAACCAGAAGGTTGTTGTAGCTTCCCTCCAGATTGCCCACCGCCATGTTTTTGAAGAAGGCCGCCCCATCCCGGCCGATTCCCTGGTCGGCGGTGATGAGGGAGAGATCGGTGTAAATCTCCGAGGTTTTCTCGTTGTAGTTGCCCGTACCGATCTGGGTGATGTATTGGATTCCATTTTTGGTCATGGCGGTGATCAGGCAGACCTTGGAGTGAATCTTATAGTCGCTGAAGCCGTAAATGACCCGGCAGCCCGCTTCCTCCAGCCGCTCGGACCAGTCGATGTTGTTCTGCTCGTCGAAGCGGGCCCGCAGCTCTATGATGGCGGTGACCTCCTTGCCGTTCTCGGCAGCGGCACAAAGGTACTCCACCAGACGGGCCTTCTGGGCCAGGCGGTAGATGGTGATCTGAATGGAAAGGACCGAGGGGTCAGAGGCCGCCTCCCGCACCAAGCGGAGGAAGGGGTCCATGCTCTCAAAGGGGTAGCTGAGAAGGAGGTCCCGCCGCCGCACCAGCTGGAGGTAGCCCTCCTTTCCCGGCTTGGCAAGAATCTGGGGATAAAAAGGGGGATAGAGGATGGCTGCGTGAAGGCTCTCTGGCAGCTTTTTCAGCAGGGAGAAAACAAAGTCCATTTTCATGGGAGCCACGGTAACGAAAATCTGACTGGCTTCCACTCTGCACCGGCGGCAGAGGAAGTCCCGCAGCTCGGGGGCAGGGTCCGTGGAGCACTCCAGCCGGACCACCGCCATCCGCTTTCGCTTGTGGAGCAGCCGCTGCATTTGGCAACGGAAGTCGTCCTCAACATCGAAGCCCTCGTCCTGGGGAGCGATGTCGGCGTTGCGAGTGACGCAAACACAGAGCCTGTCGGCCACGGCATAGGGCTCAAAGACCCGTTTCAGATTCTCCTGGATAAGCAGGGAGGTACGGACATAGCGCAGCCCCTCTCCGGGTAAGAAAATGACGTCGGGGGACGAGGCCGGAACCGGGACGATGCCGAAGAGGTGCTTATCCTTCAGTTGGAGTCTGGCTACCACATAAACCACCTTGTTCTGCAGGTGTGGAAA
>JAHHSF010000074.1 GCA_020025375.1 Oscillospiraceae bacterium
CCCTCACCCTTCTGTCCACCCATCCCCGGTTCACCGTCACGCTGGCCTCCTCCCTCTTCGGTGTGCTAGGGGTCATCGCCCTGTCCAACTTCTTTGTGAACATCGTCACCGCTCGGGGCGGCGGGAATGCCGAGCTTGGAATCGGACTTTTCCTCATGGGTCTTTTCGAGCTACCCACCGCCTTCCTTTTCCCCAGACTCATGCGCCGGTTCGGGAGCAGCCGTCTTATGACCATGAGCATGTTTTTTTGTGCCCTCAAGTGCGCCGCCCTCCTCCTCGCCCCCAATATGGGCCTTCTCCTGGCCGCCCAATCCCTGCAAATGCTGGGTTACGGTCTCTTCACCCCCACCTCTGTCTTTTTCGTGAATGAAAATGTCCCTGCCGCTGACCGCATCCAGGGCCAGACCCTGATGATGGTGGCCTCCAACGGTCTGGGCGGCGTGCTGGGAAGCTATCTGGCCGGCATGGCCCTGGATCTGGGCGGGGTGAACGCCATGCTCATCCTCTGTCTGGTCTCCTGCCTCATCAGCACCCTGCTGGCCCTTCTGGCCCAGCGGCTTCCCCAAGAAATCTAAAAAAGGAGCGCTGTCACCATGCAAGAACCCGGACATCCCGTACACGCCCCGATCCCCGGCTTAGGGTTGCGGAGCATCAAGACCGCCCTGGCCGCCACCCTCACCGCCCTGCTCTACCTCTTTCTTCCCGGCCGGAATCCCACCTTTGCCTGCATCGGTGCCGTGTTCGGCATGGGGAGCGATATGGAAAATTCCTGTTTGAGCGGCGGCAACCGTTTCTTCGGCACCATTGTCGGGGGCTTCATTGGTCTGGCCCTGTACGCCGCGGAGCACTTTTTCTTCCCCGAGGGGAACTACCTCTTCCGCCTGCCCCTCCTCTTCCTGGGAGTCATCCTCCTCATTGTGGTGGTGGGCCTGTGCAAGTGGCCGGGAGGCGTCCAGCCCGGTGGGGTGGTCCTGTCCATCATCCTCTTCAACACTCCGCCCCATCACATCAGCTACGCCATCGACCGTATGATCGACACCGGTGTAGGCGTCCTCATCGCCCTGGCGGTGAACTATCTCCTGCCCCGGCAACGGCTGGTCCGCTGGCTACATCTTGACCCAAGCGTGGAAGAAACGGAGGCTATGAAATGAGCTACGCTGATTATCTGTTTATCGAGAACTGCAAGGACATTCTGGCGCATGGGGTCTGGGACACCGACCTTCCCGTCCGCCCCCGGTGGGAGGACGGTTCTCCAGCCCACACGGTAAAAAAATTCGGCATCGTGAACCGCTACGATCTGAAGGCCGAGTTTCCCATCCAGACCATCCGCAAGATGGCCTTTAAGAGCGCCGCCGATGAGCTTCTGTGGATCTGGCAGAAAAAGTCCAACAACATCCACCAGCTGAACAGCCACATCTGGGATGCCTGGGCGGACGAACAGGGCTCCATCGGTAAGGCCTACGGCTATCAGCTGGGAGTCAAGCACAAATACGCTGAGGGGGAGTTTGACCAGGTGGATCGGGTCCTCTATGACCTGAAGCACAACCCCGCCTCCCGGCGCATCATGACCAGCCTCTATAACCACCATGACCTCCATGAGATGGCCCTCTACCCCTGCGCCTGGTCCATGACCTTCAACGTAAGCGGCAAGACCCTCAACGCCATCCTCAACCAGCGGAGCCAGGATATGCTCACTGCCAACGGCTGGAACGTCATGCAGTACGCCCTGTTGGTCCATCTCTTCGCCCAGGTATCCGGGCTGGAGGCCGGAGAGCTGGTCCATGTCATCGCTGACGCCCACATCTACGACCGCCATGTCCCCCTGGTGGAGGAGATTATCGCCCGAGTCCCCTATGAGGCCCCCAAACTGGTCATCGACCCCACTGTCACCGACTTCTACGCCTTTACCCGGGACTCCTTCCGGCTGGAGGGCTATGAGGCCCATCCTCTGGCGGAAAAAATTCCCGTGGCAGTATAAGGAGGGAAGCACTTATGAACGCCATTGTCGCCGTAGATCAGAACTGGGCCATCGGGAACGGAGGGAACCTGCTTTTCCGCATCCCAGCGGACCTGAGACGGTTCAAAGCCCTCACCACCGGCCACCCGGTCATCCTGGGCCGTAAAACGCTTGAGACCTTCCCCGGCGGACGACCTCTGCCGGGCCGGGCCAACCTCATCCTCTCCCGGAACCCGGCGTTTCAGGTGGAGGGAGCCGCGGTCTATCCGGATTTGGACGCTCTGCTGATGGCCGCTCCCGCCGACAGCTTCGTTATCGGCGGGGAGAGCGTCTACCGGGCCCTGCTCCCTCACTGCGATACCGTCTACGTCACCAAGATTGAGGCTACCGCCCCCGCCGACACCTTCTTCCCCGACCTGGACAGCCTGCCCGGTTGGCAAGTCACGGAGGAGAGTGGGCCCCATGAATACGAGGGCCTGGCTTTCCGCTACCTCAGCTATCAAAAAATGCCTTGAGCCGGAAGGGAGATGGCTCCCTGCTCATCTGCCGACTTCTGGTCTGGGGAGAAACGGAACAGGCCCCAGGAATCATAAAGCCGGCGGACTTCGTAGAAGTCCGCCGGCTTTTTCTCTTATTCGGGCAAACTGCACCGGAGGGTATCGCCGTCCAGGCCCGCCAGGATCACGGTCCTTACCTCGTTGTGGAGGTCTGCGTCTGAGGCCATCGCCACCTCGATATAATTGGGCGCGTGGCCGTGCCAGAGGCCGTCCCGCTCCTCCTCGAAGAGAACGTGGGCGGTCTTGCCAAGCTGGCGTTCCAGATAGGCTTGTTTCATCTCCTCCGCTGCCTCCCGCGCGGCCTTGGCCCTGATCTCCTTTTCGGCGTTCAGGACCTGCCCTTCCATCTTGGCGGCGGGGGTGCCACCCCGGCGGGAGTAGGGAAAGACGTGCATGGCGGAAAAACCCATCTCCCGGATAAAGGCCAGGGTCTGGGCAAATTCCTCCCCGGTCTCCCCGGGGAATCCCACGATGAGGTCGGTGGTGATTCCTGGGTCGTCAAAATAGTTTCGCAGGAGGGTCACGCTCTCCCGGTAGCGGGCGGTATCGTACTTCCGGTTCATCCGCTTTAGGGTGGCGTCACAGCCGCTCTGGAGGGAGAGGTGGAAGTGGGGGCAGAGCTCCCTCACCCCCGCCGTCCGATGGCAAAAGTCCTCGGTGATGGTGCGGGGCTCCAGGCTCCCCAGGCGGATGCGGACCCCGGGAGCGGCCTGGGCCACCCCAAGAATCAGGTCGGCCAGCTCAGGCTTGCCAGGCAGGTCCCGCCCCCAGGAGGAGATCTCGATGCCGGTGACCACCATCTCCCGGTAACCCTCCGCGGCCAGGCGGGCGGCCTCCGCCTTTACCGTCTCCAGAGGCATGGAGCGCACGGGTCCCCGGGCATAGGGGATAATACAGTAGGAGCAGAAGTTTACACAGCCGTCCTCCACCTTGAGCATGGCCCGGGTGCGCTGGGACAGGCCCCCGGCGGGGAGGTATTCAAAGGAACGGCGGCCCATCACGTCGTCCACCAGGTCGGCGGCCCCGGCACACCGAAGCTCGGCCAGCTCCTCGGCCCGATCCAGGAAGGCGATGTGGTCCCCGGTCCCCGAGAGGAGGTCCACCCCCAGCGCCCGGACGGCGGCGGGGTCGGTCTGGGCGTAGCAACCACAGACCGCCACCACCGCTCCGCGCTTTTTCGCCTGGCGGATGGCGGAGCGGCTCTTCTTGTCGCTCACGGCTGTAACGGTGCAGGTGTTGATGATGTATACCTGGGCGGCCTCGTCAAACCCCACCAGCTGGTGGCCCCGGTTTTTCAGTTCGGTCTCCATGGCCTGGGTCTCATACTGGTTGACCTTACAGCCCAGGGTGTAAATGGCAAATTTCATAGCGGTTCCTCTTGTGTTCTGATATAGGATTGATATATAATTTAACATAAATGCGCTTGTTTGTATAGGCTTGATTTTGGGAGGGCTCTGTACCCTCCCTCACCTTCCGGGGGACCTGGCTTGGAATGCCCTTCGGCCGACTGACGGGGCTGACCCTCTCCATCCTGCGCTACCGCTCCCGGGTCTGGAAGCCCCAGTCCCTGGTAAAGAAGGAGGAATTTTTCCATGAATGACAATTTTTTCGCCCTCATCTCCCGGATGCGGTACATCAACCGGTGGGGCCTCATGCGGAACACCATCCCCGAAAACATCCAGGAGCACAGCCACATGGTGGCCGTCCTGGCCCACGCCCTGGCCGTCATCCGCAATGAGAAGTTCGGCGGGAACGCCGACCCTAACAAGTGCGCCGTCTACGCCCTTTACCACGACGCGCCGGAAATCCTTACCGGCGACCTGCCCACCCCCGTGAAGTACTATAACCCGGAGATCAAGGAGGCCTATAAGCAGGTGGAAGTGGTGTCGGCGGACAAGCTGGCCGCCCTCCTGCCTCCCGAGTTTCGGGCCATCTACGCCCCCCTCCTCCGGGAGGAGTCCGACCCCGAGACCCACGCCCTGGTAAAGGCGGCGGACAAACTTTCCGCCTACATCAAGTGCCTGGAGGAGCTGCACGCGGGCAACCGGGAGTTCACCCTGGCTGAATCCCAGATTCGCAAGACCCTGGAAGAAAGCACCCTGCCCGAGGTGGCCTACTTTATGGAACATTTTCTCCCTGCCTTCGACCTGACTCTGGACCAGCTCCAGGGCTGAAAGGGACGCCGCCATACGGTACCGGCCTTAAATTTTCCGAGTGCCTGGAAAACCGGGGCCTGATAGGCTGTCTGCCCGATGTATGGGTAGCCCCCCATACGCACCGGGCGCCGTCCTGCGGCTTTGCGAATACTACGACCTCATACCTCAAGAATAGAAAGGATAGAAGATTATGAGAGCCATCGTCACCGTCATTGGCAAGGACCAGGTGGGCATCATCGCCACCGTCTGCAACGTTCTCAGCAAGCATAACGTCAACGTTCTGGACATCAGCCAGACCATCCTTCAAGAGTACTTCACCATGATCATGCTGGTGGATGCCTCCGACGCCAATATCCCCTTCGCCTTGCTCAGCGAGTGCCTGAAGAAGGAGGGTGAAACCCTGGGTGTGGATATCCGGGCCCAGAGGGAGGATATTTTTAACGCGATGCACCGCATCTGACGTTTCTCCCCGCATCTTGGGCGTGTTTCCGCATCCCCCGATGCGCACCGCACTACCGTTCCAATGCGACCGCTTGCACCTTCGTATTGGGGGGAAGGCTTTGAAATAAGGAGTTACATTATGATCAACGAAAACGAGATCCTTCAGACCATCCACATGATCGACCAGCAGCATCTGGACATCCGCACCATCACCATGGGTGTCTCCCTGCTGGACTGTTGCGACCCCGACCCCAAGCGGGCCTGCCAGAAGATCTATGACAAAATCTGCCGCAAGGCAGAAAACCTGGTCCCTACCGGCCGGGCCATCGAGGCCGAATTCGGCATCCCCATCGTGAACAAGCGAATCTCGGTCACCCCCATGGCCCTGGTGGCCGGGGCCAGCGACACCGAGGACTATGTCCCCTTTGCCCAGGCCATGGACAACGCCGCCAAGGCCTGCGGCGTGGACTTTATTGGTGGCTTCTCCGCCCTGGTGCAGAAGGGCTGCACCCCCGGGGACAACCGCCTCATTGCCTCCATCCCCGAGGCCCTGGCCGTCACCGATTTTGTCTGCTCCTCGGTCAACGTGGGCTCCACCAAGGCGGGCATCAACATGAACGCTGTGAGGCGCATGGGCGAGACCATCAAGGCCACTGCCGAGCGTACAAAGGACCGGGGCGGCTTCGGTTGCGCCAAGCTGGTGGTCTTTTGCAACGCCGTGGAGGACAACCCCTTCATGGCCGGCGCTTTCCACGGGGTGGGCGAGGCCGAGTGCGTCATCAACGTGGGGGTCTCCGGCCCCGGCGTGGTCTATCACGCCCTCCAGGACGTGAAGGGCCAGCCCTTCGACGTGGTGGCAGAGACCGTGAAAAAGACCGCCTTCCGCATCACCCGCATGGGTCAGCTTGTCGCCCGGGAGGCCTCCTCCCGCCTGAACGTGCCCTTTGGCATCGTGGACCTCTCCCTGGCCCCCACCCCCGCCATCGGGGATTCCGTGGCCCGGATCCTGGAGGAGATGGGTCTGGAAACCTGTGGCACCCACGGCACCACCGCCGCCCTGGCCCTCCTCAACGACGCTGTCAAGAAGGGCGGCGTGATGGCCTCCAACCACGTGGGCGGCCTGTCCGGTGCCTTCATCCCTGTAAGCGAGGACGAGGGCATGATCGCCGCCGTATCCTCCGGCGTCCTCACCCTGGACAAGCTGGAGGCCATGACCTGTGTCTGCTCCGTGGGCCTGGACATGATCGCCGTCCCCGGGGACACCTCCGCCGCCACCCTCTCAGCCATCATTGCCGACGAGGCCGCCATCGGCATGGTAAACTCCAAAACCACCGCCGTCCGCCTCATCCCCGCCCCCGGCACCAAGGTAGGGGACACGGTGGAGTTCGGCGGCCTGCTGGGTTCCGCCCC
>JAHHSF010000075.1 GCA_020025375.1 Oscillospiraceae bacterium
ATGAGGGCCAGGGTGCGGGGAATGGGGGTAGCCGACATGACCAGCACATGGGGGGGCAGGTCGGCTTTCCCGGCCAGGGTGCTGCGTTGGGCCACCCCGAAGCGGTGCTGCTCGTCGGCCACCACCAAGGTCAGCCGGGCAAAGTCCACCCCGGCGGTGAGCAGGGCGTGGGTGCCCACGATGAAATCGATTTTGCCGCTGGCCAGGCCGGCCTTCACCGCCCGTTTTTCGGCGGCCTTCATGCTTCCGGTGAGCAGGCCCACCCGGACCCCGGCGGGGTCCAGAAGGGCGGCGAGGGTACGGAAGTGTTGCTCTGCCAAGATCTCCGTAGGAGCCATGAGGGCGGTCTGACAGCCGTTCTTGGCCGTCAGCCAGCCGCCATAGGCGGCTACCACGGTTTTGCCCGAGCCCACATCGCCCTGAATCAGGCGGTTCATGGGCTTGCCTGAGGCCATGTCGGCGGCCATCTCCTCCATGGCCCGCCTTTGGGCCCCGGTGGGAGAAAAGGGGAGGAGAGCGAGAAATTGGCCAATGGGCCGGGGCGGGACAACCTGCCCCACCTGGTCGGTCCGCCGTTGGCGGAGCAGGGCCAGACCCGCCGAGAAGAGGAAAAACTCCTCGAAGGCCAGCCGCCGTTTGGCGGCGGCCAGGTCCTCCCAGGTGGCGGGGAAGTGGATGTTCCCCAGCGCAAAGGCCTTGGAGGAGAGATGGTGCCTCTCCCGCCGGGCCGGGGGGAGGACCTCCTGAGCCAGGGGGGCACAGCTGGTCAAAACCCGTTCCACCAGCCCGGCCAGCAGATTGTTGGAGACACCCGCCGTCAGGGGATAGACCGGCATGATGCGTCCGGTGAACCGAGCGGCCCCCTTGGCTTCAAAAATGGGGTTGGTCATGGATCGGCGGGAGCCGGACCCCGCCACCATGCCGTAAAAAATATAGGTACTGCCCAAGCGCAGGGCATCCTTCACATAGGCCTGGTTGAAGAAGGTGAGGTCCATGATCCCGGAGCCGTCGGCCACCCGAACCTTGACCAGCTCCAGCCCCCGGCGGACGCGGGAGAGCCGGGGCACTTCGGCCACCACGGCCTCTATGCACACCGGGTGGTCGTTGGGGGCCTGGGCAATCTCGGCGGCCTGGGTGCGGTCGTCATAGGTCCGGGGGTAGTGGGCCAGCAGGTCCCCGGCGGTGTGGATGCCGAGCCGGGCCAAGGCCTTGGCCCGGGCGGGTCCCACGGCGGGCAGCGCGGTGACGGGGGTGTTTCGGTCCATGTCCGGGCCTCCTTTCCTGTTTTCCTAATGGTATCAAAAGCGACCTTGCTTGGCAAGAGCTGGAAGGGAGGAAAAAATGGGCCAAAAGGGAATTTTTTTGTAACTTCCAAAGAAAAACTTGAATCAGGAAGTGGGAGCCGATATAATAAGCCTATCCAAACACAAAACACACGAAAAGGAGGAAGAACACCGTGGGAGAACGTCAATTTCAGAAAGTTTTGGCCGCCAATCGCGGCGAAATTGCCATTCGAATCTTCCGGGCCTGCTATGATCTGGGTCTGCATACCGTAGCTATGTACTCCAACGAGGACATGTACGGTCTCTTCCGCACCAAGGCGGATGAGGCCTACCTCATCGGGGAAAAACTCTCCCCTCTGGGGGCCTACCTGGATATCCCCACCATTATCGACCTGGCCCGTCGCCGTCAGGTGGATGCCATCCATCCCGGCTATGGCTTCCTGTCGGAAAACGCCGACTTTGCCAAGGCCTGTGAGGACGCGGGCATTACCTTCATCGGGCCCCCTTCCCATGTCCTGGCCCAGATGGGCGACAAGCTGGCTGCCAAAGCCACCGCCATCGCCTGTGGTGTGCCTACGATCCCCGGCTCCACCGATCCCCTCGCCGGGGCGGAGGAGGCGGTCGCCAAGGCGGTGGAGTACGGCTTCCCCGTCATCCTGAAGGCCGCCGCCGGCGGCGGTGGCCGTGGTATGCGCCGCTGTGACACCGAGGAAGAGGTCCGCCAGAATTTCCACCTGGTGAAAAGCGAGGCCAAGAAGGCCTTCGGAAACGACGACATCTTCATCGAAAAATTCCTGGTGGAGCCCAAGCACATCGAGGTCCAGATCCTGGCCGACAGCTACGGCAACGTGATGCACCTGGGAGAGCGGGACTGCTCCCTCCAGCGCCGCTACCAGAAGGTGGTGGAGTACGCTCCTGCCTGGAGCGTGCCCCAGGCCACCCGGGAGCGCCTCCATGAGGACGCGGTGAAGATCGCCCGCCAGGTTGGCTATGTGAACGCCGGTACTGTGGAGTTCCTGGTGGATAAGAACGGGGACCACTACTTTATCGAGATGAACCCCCGCATCCAGGTAGAGCATACCGTCACCGAGCAGGTGACCGGCATCGACCTGGTCCGGGCCCAGATCCTCATCGCCGAGGGCTACCCCCTCTCCACACCTGAAATCGGCCTTTCCAAGCAGTCCGACCTGCGGATGAACGGCTTTGCCATCCAGTGCCGGGTGACCACCGAGGACCCGGTGAATAACTTTGCCCCTGACACCGGCAAGATTACCTCCTACCGGTCGGGCGGCGGCTTCGGCGTCCGTTTGGACGGCGGAAACGCCTACGCCGGGGCGATCGTCTCCCCATATTACGACTCCCTGCTGGTGAAGGTCACCTCCTGGGACAACACCTTTGAGGGGGCCTGCCGCCGGGCCACCCGGGCCATCAACGAGACTCATATCCGGGGCGTGAAGACCAACATCCCCTTTGTCACAAACATCCTCACCCACCCGGCCTTCCACGCCGGGACCTGCCACACCAAGTTTATCGACGACACCCCTGAGCTTTTTGAAATCGAGAACAGCCGGGACCGGGCCACCAAGGTCCTCAAGTACATCGCCGAGATCCAGGTCAAGGCCCCCAACGCTGAGCGGCTCCAGTTGGACATTCCCCGCTTCCCGCCTGTCACCGGGACCCCCCTCCATGGGGTGAAGGACATTCTGGACAAGGAGGGACCCGAGGCCGTGAAGCGCTGGGTCCTGGACCAGAAGAAGTTGCTCATCACCGACACCACCATGCGGGATGCCCACCAGTCTCTCCTCTCTACCCGGATGCGGACCCGGGATATGGTCAAGGGCGCGGCGGGCACCGCCGAGATCCTGGCCGACTGCTTCTCCCTGGAGATGTGGGGCGGGGCCACCTTCGACGTGGCCTACCGCTTCCTCCACGAATCCCCCTGGGAGCGTCTGGACCTTCTGCGGCGTGAAATTCCCAACATTCCCTTCCAGATGCTTATCCGGGGTGCCAACGCCGTGGGCTATACCAACTATCCCGACAATCTGGTCCGGGCTTTCATCGAGGAGGCCGCCAAGAGCGGCATCGATGTCTTCCGTGTCTTTGATTCCCTGAACTGGATTCCCGGCATGGAGAACGCCATGGAGGAGGTCCTCAAGCAGGGCAAGCTCTGCGAGGCCGCCATCTGTTACACCGGCGGTATCGGGGATGACAAGACGGGCGGCCGGTACGGGGTGAAGTACTATGTGGACCTGGCCAAGGAGCTGGAGCGCCGGGGAGCCCACATCCTTGCCATCAAGGATATGGCCGGCCTGCTGAAGCCCTACGCAGCCAAGGAACTGGTCACCGCCCTGAAAAACGAGGTGGGCCTGCCCATCCATCTCCACACCCACGACACCTCGGGCAACCAGGTGGCAACCTATCTCATGGCCGCCGAAGCCGGGGTGGACATCGTGGACACCGCCCTCGCCCCCATGTCCAGCCTCACCAGCCAGCCCTCCATGGACGCGGTGGTGGCCGCCCTCAAGGGCCAGGAGCGGGACACCGGCTTTGAAGCCGCCAAGATCCAAAAGCTCTCCGACTACTGGTCCGACGTGCGCCTGCGCTATAAGAGTTTTGAGAACGACCTCAAGAATCCCGCCGCCGACATCTACCGCTATGAGATGCCTGGCGGACAGTACACCAACCTCCGCAGCCAGGTGGCCAGCTTGGGCCTGGGCCACCGCTTTGAGGAGGTCAAGGAGATGTACTGTACCGTGAACCAGATGCTGGGTGACATTGTGAAGGTGACCCCCTCCTCCAAGATGGTGGGGGACATGGCCATCTTCATGGTGCAGAACGACCTGACCCCCGAGAACATTGTGGAGCGGGGAGAGGCTCTGAACTTCCCCGACTCGGTGGTGTCCTACTTCAAGGGCATGATGGGTCAGCCCGCCTGGGGCTGGCCGGAGGATCTCCAGCGGGTGGTCCTCAAGGGGGAGAAGCCCATCACCTGCCGTCCCGGCGAGCTGCTGGAGCCAGTGGACTTTGAGAAGGTCAAGGAAGAGATGAAGCGCTTCATGGGGGACGACCTCATCAATATGCGGGCCATGCTCTCCTACTGCCTGTATCCCAAGGTCTACGAGGAGTACCGCAGCCACCGCAAGGAGTACGGCTACATTATGCGTATGGGCAGTCACGTCTTCTTCAACGGCATGGCCCTGGGCGAGACCAATAAGATTAACATCGAGGACGGCAAGACCCTGGTCATTAAGTATCTGGGTTTGGGTGACCTGAACGAGGATGGCACCCGGAACGTGCACTTTGAGCTCAACGGGATGCGCCGGGATGTGGCAGTCGCCGATCCCAATGCCGACATCCAGGTGGAGGCCCGGCCCATCGCCGACCCGGAGGATAAGAGCCAGGCGGGTGCCTCCATTCCCGGCCTGGTCTCCAAGATTACGGTGAAGCCCGGTGATACCGTGGAGGAGAACCAGATCATCGCCATTATCGAGGCCATGAAGATGGAGACCAACGTGGTGGCCCGTATGGCCGGCAAGGTGGACGAGGTCTTCGTGAAGGAGGGCGCCACGGTGAATGCCGGGGAGCTCCTGCTTACCATTAAGTAAATACCCACGGAAAAGCGAGAGGCTTCGGCCTCTCGCTTTTTTTATGGACCCCGGCGGAAAATTTTCCGCCGGGGCAATATTTTTTCCCTTCCCTGCCATACTAAGGGGCAGAACGGAAGGGAGATGAAAATATGGAACAATTTTCCCTCAAACCAAAGCTATACTTTGGCGGCGAGCCCCTGGCGGCACTGGACGAGCTGGGGGGGCGGCGGGTGCTGGTGGTCACCGACGGTTTTCTGGTCTCCTCCGGCCTGCTGGACCGGGTGAAGAGCCGCCTTGACGGTCCGGTGGAGGTCTTTGACCAGGTGGAGCCAGACCCATCCTTCCAGTTGGTGGCCCGGGGAGTGGCTCAGGCCCAGGCCTTCAGGCCGGAGGCCATTCTGGCCTTCGGCGGCGGCTCCCCCATGGACTGCGCCAAGGCCATCCGCCATTTCTGGGGGGTGGCCTGTCCCCTCTGGTGCATCCCCACCACGGCGGGCACCGGGAGCGAGGTCACCTCCTTCGCCGTCCTCACCGACACAGAAAAAGGGGTCAAGCACGCCTTGGTGGACGATGCCCTCCTCCCGGATGCCGCCATCCTTGCCCCGGAATTTTTGGCCGGGGTCCCGGCGAAGAGCACAGCCGACACCGGGATGGACGTGCTTACTCACGCCGCCGAGGGCTATGTGGCGAAGGGGGCCAACGCCTTCACGGATGCCCTGGCGGAGAAGGCGTTCTCTTTGGCCTGGGCCAATCTGCCCGCCGCCTACCGTGGAGAGATGGGGGCAAAAGCCGCTATGCTGGAGGCCTCCTGTCTGGCCGGAATGGCTTTCAACGCCGCCGGCCTTGGGGTGTGCCATTCCCTGGCCCACGCTTTGGGGGGCGCGTACCACCTGCCCCACGGAAAGATCAACGCCATTTTGCTCCCCAAGGTGATTTCCTGGCACGGGGAGACCGCCCCGGCCTGCCGGCAGAAGTACAGCCACCTCGCCAAACTTTGTGGCCTTGCCCCTACCGTCCGGTCCCTGGCCGCCGGCCTGCGCCGCCTGGCCCTCTCCCTTGGGGAGCCGGAGCGGTTTCCCAAGGAGATAGACGCGTCCCGGATCGTTGCCCATGCCATGGCGGACCGCTGTACCCCCGCCGACCCTGGACCGGTTACCGAGACCGCCCTCCGGGCCATTCTGGAGGAGATTCGGTGAGCGAGACATTGCTTTCGGTCGGCATTGATATTGGAACATCGACGACACAGCTCGTCCTCTCCCGCCTTACCATCCAGAACCAGGCCAACCCCTTTTCGGTGCCCAGGGTGGCCATCACGGAGCGGGAGATCCTATACCGCTCTCCCATCCACTTTACCCCCCTGTTGGACCAGCGGACCATTGACGCGGAGGGAGTGCGGGCCATCGTGGCCGGGGAATACCAGCGGGCTGGAGTAGACCGGGAAGCCATCGAGACCGGGGCGGTCATCATCACCGGAGAGACCGCACGCAAGGAGAACGCGGCCCAGGTCTTAGCCGCCCTCTCCGATTTTGCCGGGGATTTTGTGGTGGCGACGGCGGGGCCAGACCTGGAGAGTATTTTAGCTGCCCGGGGGGCGGGAGTGGACCAGCTCTCGGAGGA
>JAHHSF010000076.1 GCA_020025375.1 Oscillospiraceae bacterium
GTATAGAGGGGCGGAGCGGGGGGCTCTGGCAGGAAGAGAACATCAGGGGCCAACCAGTTGTAACGTGCGCTCTCAAAAGCGAAGGTAGCCCCATTGGGGCTGTAATTGTGGATGAGATCCCGAAACCGGACCGAGGTGGAGCAGGAATAATACGAGCCGGTCTCCGCATCTACATAGTAAAGACGCACCGCATCCCCGGTGAGGTCCTGAGCCAGGAGAAGCCTGGCGCTCAGGCCGGTGAGGCCTGTGGAGGCCGTCCCACTGTTGAGCCAGGCGGTGAGAAGGGGAAGAGAGTTTGGCCCTACGAAGTCGAAATAAATCCCGGTCCGGCCCAGGGCCTGCATCCAATCCGTCCAGGTGGTGGGCTGAGGGGGGGAGGCGGAGCCGAGGGCCTCTCCCAGCAGGGGACCCAGGTAGTCGAAGAGGCCGTCGGTTTCACCGTCGCTGTACTGAACGGCGTAGCGGCCGTTTTCATTCATCACCGCCATTCGCATCGGGCGGTGGACACCCCCCTGGCCCAGGCTGTCGGTGATGGGAGGCGCAGCGGGAGTGGCGCTGGGCAGGAAGCCCCCCAGCAGGCCGCCGGGGCCGGGCGAACTGTACCGGAGGGCACGGGCGGCCAGGGCAACGGCGGAGAGGGCAAGCAGAAGGATGAGAAGATTTTTCCCCATCTCGATGCCTCTGTGTTTCCAGTTAACCATGGCGGGGGCCCTCCACCAGAAGCTCGATGCGGATGGTCAGGCCGGGGCCTTCCTTCTCCACCAGGGAGATGGAGCCGCCGTGGCGGTCCACGATCTCCTTGGCGATGGAGAGTCCCAGCCCGGTGCCTCCCGACTCCCGGGAGCGGGCCTTGTCCACCCGGTAGAACCGCTCAAAGATGCGGCTGCGGTCCTCGGGGGGGATGCCGATGCCGTTGTCGTCCACCTCCATCCACACCCGGTCGGCCGTCTGTCCGGCAGTGATCCGGATGGTCCCCCCATCCGGGGTGTACTTGATGGCGTTGGAGACCACATTCATCATCACCTGGACGATGCGCTCCCGGTCGGCCACGATGGCGGGGAGCTGGTCTGGTACCTCCAGGGTGAGGGTGTGGCCGTGGCGCTGGGCTTCCAGCAACACGGCGTGATACAGGTCCCGGATGGCCTCCTCGAAGGAGAACCGGGTCAGATTCATCTCGCTCTTGCCGGAGTCGAAGCGGGAGAGGGTCAAAAGGTCCTGAACGATGTGGGTCATCCGGTCGCTCTCTCCCAAAATGACCGAGAGGAAGTTGCGCTCCATGTCGGGAGGAATGTCTCCGGCGTTGTCCGACAGGGTCTCGGCGTAGGAGCGGATGTTGGTCAGAGGGGTGCGGAGCTCATGGGAGACGTTGGCCACGAACTCCCGGCGCATCTCCTCGGTCTTTCGCTGGGTGGTCACGTCGTGGATGAGGACCAGCACGCCGCCCAGGCTCTCCTGGTCAAAGGGGGCCAGGAAAAGCTCCAGGATACGTCCGCCGGTCTGCCGCTCCCCCTCCAGATACTCGGGGGGATGGACGGCCAGGACCTCCGACAGAGCGGCTACGTCTCCAAAGAGATCCTCATACTGGTCATCGGCACCGATGGTCCGGCCCAGCATTTCCTGGGCAGCGGGGTTGGCGTGAATGACAGCACCCTCGGCGGAAAAGGCCACCACGCCGTCGGTCATGCGGAGAAAGAGGGTGTCCAGCTTGTTCCGCTCCCGCTCCGTCTCCAGAATGGTCTCCTGGAGCTGGCGGGCCATGTCGTTAAAGGTGCTGGTGAGTACGCCGATCTCGTCCTTGGCGTCTATTTCAATTTTATCGGAGAAGTCTCCCTCGGCCACCCGCCGGGCTCCGGCGGTAAGCCGTTCGATGGGGCCGATCATGGTTTTTGCCAGGAGGAAGGAGAGGAGGACCGAGATGACCAGGCCGAATACCAGGGACTGGATGATGAGGACCACCAGCTGGCCGTTCAGGTCCTGGACGGTGAGCCGGTTGTCGTAGAGGTAGATGATGTAGTTGTGCTCCCCCC
This sequence comes from Oscillospiraceae bacterium, assembly GCA_020025375.1. GTDB lineage: Bacteria > Bacillota > Clostridia > Oscillospirales > Oscillospiraceae > JAHHSE01. The sequence goes on from JAHHSF010000076.1 coordinate 2,028, forward strand.
GGGTAATGGGGATTGCCACGTCCATGTAGGTGGCGGTCATGTCGCTCTGGGAGCCCACCTCCCCTCGGGTGAGGGCGGTGAGGAGGTTGTGGGTCTTTTCCAGATAGGGACCTCTCTCAGGGTCGGAGCCGGCCAGATACTTGCCGGTGATACCATCCAGGATGTAGTAGTTCCGGTTCCGGCCGTCCACCCCCAACTCACCGGCGTAGGCGGTGAGGACCTTCTGCAGAGCCTCGGCCCCGTCGGTCTCCTGCTCGGTGGGGGTGGTGATGTCGTAGTAGAGGTCCTCGTTGGCAAAGACCTCCTGCATCTGACTGTAAAAGTCATTCAAATAGAAGGAGGCCACCGAGTTGATGAGGAAGGACCCAACCACCGTCATCAGAGAAACGATGAGCAGGACCATGATTAGGACCAACTTCATGTGTAGGGAACGAAACAAGGGGATACCTCCTTTGTCCCCCTTTGACGGGGAACGGATGTTTTGTGGCTTCCCACCACACGGGGCCAAACGTCTTTTCTCCTGCGAAAAAAGCCTTTTAGAAATCCAAAGAAAAGGGGCGAACATTCCGGGGCCCGGTGTTCCATAGACCGTCCCGCAGCTTGGGAATGTCCCCGCCTCCCCCGACGCCTTGCGGTCCCCGCTCTTCCAAGAATTGCAGGAGGGGTTACCCGTGGAACAGGTATCCCAATCCTCTCCGGGTGACCACGAACTTGGGCTCGGCGGGGTCGTCCTCCACCTTTTCACGGAGGCGGCGGATGGCCACGTCCACCGCCCGTACGTCTCCCACATAGCCGTCGTAGTTCCAGACGTGCTCCATGAGGGCTTCCCGGGAGTAGACCTTGTCCGGATTGGAAGCCAAGAAGGTAAGGAGCTCATACTCTCGCTGAGTCAGGTCCAGCAAAACGCCGTCCTTGGTGACGGTGAGCTTTTCCGGGTCAATGGCGATACGGCCGAAGTCCAAAAGCCCCTCGGGCTTGGGAGCGGAAGCGGCGGCCAGGGCCTCCACCATGTGACTGCGGCGGATGTTGGCCTTGACCCGGGCCAACAGCTCACGCATGGAGAATGGCTTGGTGATATAGTCGTCTGCCCCCAATTCCAGGCCCAGGACCTTGTCGGTCTCCTCCTCCCGGGCGGTGAGCATGATGACCGGGGTGGTCCTCCCCTGCTCCCGCAGGGATTTGCACACGTCGAAGCCGTTCATCTGGGGGAGCATCAGGTCCAGAAGAATGAGGTCTGGGTCCTGCTCCAGGGCAAGCTGAAGCCCGCTTTCCCCGTCGTAAGCCTCCAGAATGGAGTACCCCTCCCGGGTCAGATTGAAGTTCAGAATATCGACGATGTTCTTTTCGTCTTCTACAATGAGAATCGTATTGCTCATGGGGTCTCCTCTCTCTGCCTCAGCAGGGCGGTCTTCAGGACCAGGGCGGCGGTCTTGGCATCGGTGATCTCTCCCCGCATGGTCTGGTCCAGCAGGGTGCGGAAGGGTATCCGGTGGATGGCGAGGAACTCGTCCTCGTCCGGGTGGCGGGTGCCGGGGCGAAGCCCGGTGGCCAGATAGAGGTGGATGACCTCGGTGGAGATGCCGGGGGAGACATAGAGATACCCCAGGTCCTCCAGCTTGTCGGGAAGCACGCCAACCTCTTCCTCCAACTCACGGAGAGCGGCGGGGCGGGGGTCCTCGCCCGGCTCCAGCTTCCCGGCAGGGACCTCCAGAAGGGTCTTCCCGATGACATAGCGGAATTGCTCCACCAGGATGACCCGGCCGTCCTCCTCCAGAGGCAGGATGGCAACGCCGCCGGGGTGGGTGATTTTTTCCCGGCCTGCCGTGCGCCCGTCGGGCAGACGGACCATGTCGGTATGTAGGTCCACGATGACACCGTGGAATTTCAGCTCGGAACTCAGCTTGGTCTCGGTCAGATCCATAGAACGGCCTCCTTCTGTAGGGCAAAAGGGAAACAATACCCCATTTTTATCATTATAAGCGATTATATCACATCGGTGAAAATCTGACAAGGAAACAGATACCCATATCCCCAATCATTACAGCTATCTTTTCACCCTGGCTGTCTGTATAATGGAGACACATTTTGAGGAGGAAAAGGAGGCGGCTTATGACCATCGAGCCCATCGGAAGCGCCAGTGTTGCGCTCTACATCACCCCAGCCGACCTGCGCCAGCACGGTCTGACCCCGGAGAGCATCACGCTGGAGGAGGCTCTCTCAATGGCCCGGCAGGCGTTCCAGGAGGCGGGTATCGCCACCGACGGCGCCATCGAGATCGAGGCCTTCCCCGATGTGTGCGGGGTCCTGGTCTTTGCCCGGGTCCAGCCCACGGACGAGAGCTGGTACTCCTTTGATGGACTGGAGGAGGTGCTCTCAGCGGCCCGGGCCCTGGCCGCCCCCTGGCCGGACGCCACCCTCACCCTCTGGGAGGGTCGGTATTGGCTCCGGCTTGAGGGGGGCGACCAGCGGGCCCATTGCCTGCTCTCCGAGTTCGGCCGGCCCGAGCTCCCCTCCCCTTATTTTGACGCCCGCCTCCGGGAACATGGGAGCGTCCTGATCCCCGGTGACGCCTTCGCTGTCCTCCTGCGCCATTTCCGATAAGGAAAGAGGCCATCTGAATGATGGCCGCCCGTGTGGAGCGGGCCCGGCGGAAATGTTCCGCGCCGGCAACCGCTTCAAAGTGGTATTTGACGATTCCCAGATCGACGTTGGGAAAGAACATTAAGACCGATGGACCTTGTGGTTAAACACTTGACAAGCATGGTATAATCTTCTATCATAGCTCTGCGTGGAAAGACCTGCGAATAAAAGTCAAGCAGGAATTTCAAAATTTGAGTTGCCGGACGGCGACCCGGCTTTTCTGGCCAAAGTTATTGTCATAGGAGGTGTCCTCCATGGGAAAGGATACCATCAAGTCGGTGGCGAACAACCGTAAGGCCTACCACGACTATTTTGTCGAGGAGAAGTTTGAGGCCGGTATCCAGCTGGCGGGCACCGAGGTGAAGTCCATCCGCCAGGGCGCAGTAAATCTGAAGGATTCCTTTGCTATCGTGAAGGACGGCGAGCTCATAGTTCACGGTATGCACATTAGCCCCTACGAAAAGGGCAACATCTTCAATAAAGATCCCATGCGCCCCCGGAAGCTCCTCATGCACAAGCGGGAGATTCTGCGGCTTTACGCCAAAATGAAGCAGGACGGCTACGCCCTGGTCCCCCTGTCCCTCTATTTGAAGGGGCCGCGGGTAAAACTGGAACTTGGCCTCTGTAAGGGCAAAAAGCTCTACGACAAGCGGGAGGATGCCGCCGCCCGGGATGCCAAGCGGGAAATGGATCGGGCCAAAAAGGACCGGTTCCGATAAAAAGGAGGATACAACAATGGCTCAGAATCCCATCGTGACCTTCGAGATGGAGGACGGCGGCATCATGCGCGCCGAGCTTTATCCCGATGTGGCCCCCAACAGTGTGAACAACTTCATCAGCCTGGTGAGGAAGGGCTTTTATAACGGCCTTATTTTCCACCGGGTCATCCCCGGCTTTATGATTCAGGGTGGTTGCCCCGACGGCACCGGCATGGGCGGCCCCGGCTACTCCATCAAGGGTGAGTTTGCCTCTAACCGCTTTGCCAACGGCCTGGCCCACGACCGGGGCGTGCTCTCCATGGCCCGGACCATGGCACCTAACTCCGCCGGCAGCCAGTTTTTTATCATGGTGGAGAAGGCGCCCCATCTGGACGGCGACTACGCCGCCTTCGGCATGGTGACTGAGGGCATGGACGTGGCCGACAAGATTGTCTCCACACCCACCGGCTGGGGCGATAAACCCAAGACCCCCCAAGTCATGAAGTCGGTCACCGTGGATACCTTCGGCGTGGACTATCCCGAGCCGGAAAAGGTCTGAAATTTAGTGTGTATTGCCTCGCTCTCCGGCTCTTGCCGGGCCGGAGAGCGATAGCATAAAAATTCCCCGCGGAATATAGGGGGGCGTACCGGTTTCGACGGGGACGCGGAAGCGGGAATAGCGGGCGGATGCGCCTAACATCCTTAAAATGGGCAACTTATAAATTAAAGAACAACGACAACGTAGTTCTCGCCGCGGCTTAACGCGGCCGTCCTCCCCGGAAGGGCCACGAGTCGGGGGTGGGCGTGACGAAGTGGCGTCCGTGCGTACGCAAAGAGTTGCGCGTACCATGAATTATGACTCTACCGAGCTTTTGAGTGTGACGGCACACGCCTGAGCGAGGGAATGTAAAGTACCGTCTGCGCCCGGAGAGGTTCCCGTGAAAGTGTTTTCGGACAGGGGTTCGACTCCCCTCGCCTCCACCAAATGGACATTACACAAACACCTACTTTTTTAGCGGCGGCTTTGCCGTTTTGGTGTGGTTGTGATGTCAAAAGTGAATTGTCAAACTAAGTGCAACACTTAGCGAGCTCAATGTCCCACAGTTCC
>JAHHSF010000077.1 GCA_020025375.1 Oscillospiraceae bacterium
CTCCCGGCGAAGGGGCGCGTCCCTGACGTTCCAGCTCGACGAGGGCATCCAGCACGCTTCCCCCGCATTTCTCCAACAGGGCCCGGGCCTCCTCGTAGCCCAGATCGCACCGTGCCCGCAGTTTTTCTACTTGTTCCAGGGTGATTTCCGCCATGGCGTGCCCCTCCTTTCTATCAGCTCTATTCTATCCGTAAGGTCTAGAAAGGGCCTTGAGGGAAGATTAAAATTTCATTAAACTTAGAATATCACATTTTTTCCCCGGCGGAAAGGGTGGTTGGTGACAAACGGCTCCGAGTGTGGTAAGATGGGACTGCAAAACCAGCAAGGAGGTGGATGGATGAAGCGAAAGATATTGGCCCTGGTCTGTGCCCTGCTCTTGCTGTGCGCCCTTCTCCCCACCGCCTTGGGGGCTGAGAGCATGTACTTTTTGGCGGTGAACGACAAGATGATAGAGTACTCTGCGGACACCATGCCCATCGTCAATTCCGGGACGGTCTATGTCCCCTACACAACCTTCATCGCTGAAAAAAACGGCGGGGTGAACCTGGGTGTCTTCTATGGCCGGGACCCCCAGCTCAACACCATCTCCCTTTACGGCAAGCAGAAGCCCATCATTACCTTCGACATTGCCAAGGGAATCACCTATGACACCATGGACAACCTCTACCCCTACCGGGCCCTCATTCGCAACAACACGGTCTACCTCCCGGCCTGGGCGGTGTGTAACTACTTTGAGCTGGAATATTCCTACCTGGCTACCAATTTCGGGCCCCTCATCCGCATCAAAAACGAGGGAGGCTATTATTTGGACGACCGCTTCTTCGTCTCCTCGGCCACGGACAAGTTCCGGGAGCAGAAGAAGCAATTCGACCGGGATCAGCGGGGCGAGGAAACCCCTGCGCCCAAGCCTACCTCGTCCCCCGTGGACCCCGCCGTCCCGGGGAAGAAGCAGATCCGGGTCTTTTTTGCCTTCCGGTGCGACAGCGGAGAGGGCCCTGTTGCTCTGCTGGACCAGTTGGAGGGGGAGGGGGGCAAGGCCCTGTTCTTCTTCCGCCCCCAGGATCTGGCCCGATGGGACGACCAGATTCGCCGCCTCCTGGCCCAGGGGCACCGCATCGGCTTCCTGGTGGATGGACCCGACGCCGCCACCTGTCAGGAGCAGGCGGAGGAGGGCAACCGCCTCCTGGCGCACATCGCCCGGACCAGCACCGACTTCCTCCTGGTGGATGGGAGTTCCGCCCTGCGGAAGGAGCTGGCCACCCAGGGATGGGCCTGTTGGACCAGTCATGTCTCCAGCCTGTCCTATGCCGGGGCCAGGCCGTCCACCCTGGCCACCGCCCTCCAGGAGGGGGTGGACCGGCGCACCTCCTCTGCCCGGGTGCTGATGGACGACTCTTCCACCTCCAGCCAGGCGCTTGGCCGTCTGCTCACGAAGATGGATACCAAGGACTACCTCATCCGCCAGATTGCCGAGAGTGACCTGTAAGCCAAAGCCCCCGTCTCAGACGGGGGCTTTTACTATTTATAATATGGTGGCTGTGGGCCCGGAGGGCCTGTCACGGCGCGATGCAGGTTCCCTGAAAAATGGCCCCCTCAAAAATGATGCTTTCCCTTCATTTTTGGGAGCCCTTACCAAGAGTTTCTCGCTGTTTTTTCCCTTCCTTCACAAAAAACCGACGGTCTAAAATTTTGAAAAACCCTGTATTTTCAATGGTTTTTGTCCATGATGCCCAGAAAAGCAAAGTTTCCCTGGACGAATTGGTAAAAATTTTTCTTGCATTTTTGGTGCAAAGAAGTTACAATACAGTAACAAAGATTAAAAAACGGTATCAATCTTTTGTAAAGTTTAGGAGAATTTTTTTTATGAAACAGCGTATGACCGCCCTTCTGCTGGCCGTGGTGCTCACCTTTGCCCTGGCCGGTCAGACCTTGGCCGTGGACGTACCGTCCATCATGGTCAATGGAGAGGCTATCCAGATGGACGCCCCGGTGTCCGTCCAGCACGAGACCACCTACGTTTCCTATTGGCCCATCGTGAAGGCCTTCTACCCCGACGCTGTGGCGTCCTGGGAGAGTGACCGGGCCATGGTCCGGGCCGCCGGCCTGACCCTGGAGCTCCAGCCCGGAGCCCCCTATCTCGTCGCCAATGGCCGTTACCTCTATATCCCCACCGGCATCCAGGTCACTCCCGAGGGGATCCTCACCCTGCCCATCCGCACGCTGGGCCTGGCCCTGGGCATCGAGGTAGGCTGGGATGCCCAGCTGGGCGCCGTCGTCCTCACTGACAACGAGGCCGGCCCCATCAAGAGCGCCGACCAGTTCTACAGCCAGGATGTGCTCTATTGGCTCAGCCACATCATCAACGCTGAGAGCGGGAACCAGCCCCTCACCGGCAAGATTGCCGTGGGCAATGTTATCATGAACCGGGTAAACTCCCCTCTTTTCCCCGACACGGTCTATGAGGTCATCCATCAGGCCAATCAGTTTACCCCCGTCCGCAACGGTTCTATTAAGAAGACACCCAACGCTCAGAGCGTCATCGCCGCCAAGCTGGTGATGGAGGGGGTCAACACCGCCGGCCACAGCCTGTATTTTATCAACCCCCGCGTTTCCGGCAACAGTTGGGTGGCCCGCACCCGTACCCCTGTGACCACCATTGCTTCCCACGCATTCTACTGCTGATACCGTATCCATGCAAAACAAAAGCCCTTCCTCGGCTGAGGAAGGGCTCTTTTTATTGCGCTGCGATAAAAATGGGTCAATTTCCCTGCAGGGCCAGGCGGACCATGTTCAGGGCGTGGCTGGCCGCCACGGTGCGGGTCCGGGCCCGGATGGTCCCGCAATGGAGCGTCTCGACCTGGACGCCGCCCTCCTGGGCCAGGGCCACATAGACCAGGCCCACTTCGTTGCCCCGGTCATCGGGGGTGGGACCGGCCACCCCGGTGACCGCCACGGCGAGGTCGGTGCCCAGGGCCTTCCGGGCTCCCTGGGCCATGGCCTGGGCTACGGGGGCGCTCACCGCGCCGTACTGGTCCAGCAAATCCTGGGGCACCCCCAGGACGTTGGCTTTTACTTGGTTTACATAACTTACGATTCCGCCGTGGAATACCTGGGAGGCACCAGGCAGATCGGTCATCCGCTTGGCGATGAGACCGCCGGTACAGCTCTCCGCGGTGCCCAGAGTCTTATCCGTTTTCTTTAATAGGTCCAGGACCACGCTTTCCAGGTTGGGAACGTCCATGCCGTAGACCTTATCCCCAAGGAGTTGACATAATTCTTCACAAACCGGGGCGAGCAGGGCTTCGGCCTGAGCCTCGGTCCCTGCTTTGGCGGTGATTCGCAGTTCGCACTCCCCCTCCTTGGCATAGGGGGCCAGGGTGGGGTTCTCCATGGCGTTCATCCGGTCCCGGAGCATAGCTTCCAGGGCGGATTCCCCCATGCCAAAGATCTTCAGGGTGTGGGAGAGGATGATGCCCTCGGCCAGCCCCCGCAGATAGGGGACCACCCGGTTACGGAAGAGGGCGGTACACTCCCTGGGCGGGCCAGGGAGGAGGATGACGTGCTTGCCGTCGGCCTCAAAGGCGCAGGCGGGGGCGGTGCCCCAGTCGTTGTCAAAGACGGTACAGCCCTCGGGGAGCATGGCCTGCTGGAGGTTGTTCTCGCTCATGGGGCGCTCCAGCCGGGCAAAGTAGGCCCGGATGCGGTCGGCGGAGCGCTCGTCAAAAACCAGCTTCTTTCCAAACGCTTCGGACAAAACGACCTTGGTAAGGTCGTCGCAGGTGGGGCCCAGACCGCCGGTGGTGATGATGATGTCGGCCCGGCTCTTGGCCACGGTCACCGCCTGGCGAAGCCGCTCCGGGTTGTCCCCCACCACGGTGTGGTAGTAGACGTTCAGCCCCAGGTCGGACAGCCCCTGGGAGAGCATCTGGGCGTCGGTGTTCACGATGTTGCCGAGGAGCAGTTCGGTGCCCACGGCGAGAAGTTCAACGGTATGCGGCATTGTGCTCGACCTTCTTTACTGAAAATAGGGGGCGGGTCCGGGACCCGCCCTTGCGTTTATTCTTTTTCGGGGACAAAGGTGACCTTCTCGATTCCGTCCACGGCCTCGCGGACCATTGCCTCGATATCGAAGCCGGCCTCAGCCTCGGCGGCCTCCAGCTCCTACAGCTTGGGGCGGGTGCGGGGGTGCTTGGGGGTGAAGACGGTACAGCAGTCCTCATAGGGCAGGTTGGAGGTTTCCAGGGTATTGATCTTCCGGGCGATGCGGATAATCTCCTCCTTATCCATGCCGATGAGGGGCCGGAATACGGGCAGCTCACAGACCGCCTCGGTGCAGCGCATGGCGTACATGGTCTGGCTTGCCACCTGGCCCAGGCTCTCCCCGGTGATAAGGGCCCCGGCCCCCTCCCGGAAGGCCACCCGCTGGGCAATACGCATCATGAACCGGCGCATGAGGATGGTGAACAGCTCCTCGGGGCAGGAGCGGCGAAGCTCCTCCTGAATGGCGGTGAAGGGGACGATGTGAACCTTGAGCCGTCCGCACCAGGGGGTGAGGAGCTTGGCCAGGTCCAGCACCTTCTGCTTGGCCTCCTCCGAGGTATAGGGGTAGCTGAAGAAATGGACCATTTCCAGCTGGACCCCTCGCTTGGCCATCATCCAGGAGGCTACGGGTGAGTCGATGCCGCCGGAGAGAAGGGAGATGGCGCGGCCACCCATGCCCACGGGCAGGCCGCCCGCGCCGGGCTGGGGGTCGGCGTGGACGTAGGCGGCGTAGTCCCGGACCTCCAGATGGATGGTCAGCTCTGGGGCGTGGACGTCCACCAGCAGGTCGGGATAAAGCTCGTCCAGCTCCCCGCCCACCCACTGGGAGAGCTGGATGGAGGTCATGGGGAAAGACTTGTCCGCCCGCTTGGATTCCACCTTAAAGGTCTTGGCGGCCCGGAGCTGGCCGTCGAAGTAGGTCCGGGCGGTCTCCAGCATGGCCTCGGGGGTCTTGTCGCAGGCCCGGGCGCGGGAGAGGCCAACGATACCGAAGATTTTCGTCAGGGCGTTCCAGGCTCCCTCCATGTCGCACTCGTCGTTCTGCGGCTCCACATAGGTGGTGGACTGGCGGGTGTAGATATGAAACTTGCCGTAGGGAGTGAGGCGGCGGCGGATGTTGCTCATCAGCTTCTCCTCAAAGCTCCGGCGGTTCAGGCCCTTCAGGACCAGCTCACCCAGTTTCAGCAGGAAAATTTCGTTCATATGGTACTCCTTTATCGTTTCCCCCAAAGGGGATAAATTTATTTTTCCCTTACAGGGGGGACGGACACTCCGGGGGCGGTCTTCTATTCACCGCCCGGCACCGCCAGGCGGATGCCTGTGCTGACCGGGCCTCGTCCCTGTCTTAACGCCGCAAATGCTCGCTCTCCCGGTACTGGATGGCCTCGGCCAGGTGGTGGACCTGGATGGCCGGGGAATCGTCCAAATCCGCGATGGTACGGGCCACCCGCAAAATACGGTCGTAGCTCCGGGCGGTAAGGCCCATGTGCTCATAGGCCCCCTTCATAATGGCCTGGCAATCCTCGTCCAACACGCAGTATTTGGACACCTCAGCGGAGTCCATCCGGGCATTGCAGACCGGTCCCTCCGGGCCGAACCGCTGAGCCTGGACCGCCCGGGCCTTGTCCACCCGCTTCTTGATTTGGGCCGAGGTTTCCCCCGAACGGGGCCTCTGGCTCAACTCGTCAAATTCCAGGGCCGGAACCTCCACATAGAGGTCCACCCGGTCCAGCAGGGGGCCGGAGAGCTTGCCCAGGTACTTTTCCACCGCAGCGGGGGAGCAGGTACACCGCCCCGAGGGGTGGCCGTACCAGCCGCACTTGCAGGGGTTCATGGCGCAGACCAGCATGAAGTCGGCAGGGAAGGTCTCGCTCCCGGCAGAGCGGGAGATGTGGACCGCTCCCTCCTCCATGGGCTGGCGCAGGACCTCCAACACGTCCTTGTGGAATTCCGGCATCTCGTCCAGAAAGAGGACCCCATGGTGGGCGAGGGAGATCTCGCCCGGCCGGGGGAGGGGACTGCCGCCCCCCGCCATGCCCATGGCAGAAATGGTGTGGTGGGGAGCCCGGAAGGGCCGCCGGGTAAGAAGGGGCTGGTCCTTGGAGGTCAGCCCCTGGACGGAATAAATTTCGGTGGCCTCCAACGCCTCCCGGCGGGTGAGGTCGGGGAGGATGGAGGGGAGCCGCCGGGCCAGCATGGACTTACCTGACCCCGGCGGACCGATCATGGCCATATTGTGCC
>JAHHSF010000078.1 GCA_020025375.1 Oscillospiraceae bacterium
GGAGGCCCTTTTATGTCCGCGAAAGAGGAATTTATCGAAATTTTTCGGGGGACCGTCCACCGGGAGGGCGCCGATGCCCTGCTGGACTACCTGGAAAACAAGTCCGACTTTTTTACCGCCCCCGCGTCCGCCCGCTACCACGGGGCCTATCCCGGCGGCCTGTGTGAGCACAGCCTGAACGTCTACCACTGCCTGGTGGACTATCTGGCCCGGCCCCGGGTCCGGGAGCTTTACGGTGTGGAGGCCTCTCAGGAGTCCATTGCCATCGCCGCCCTCCTCCACGACCTTTGCAAGATCGACTTCTACACGCAATCCCTCCGCAACGTAAAGAACGACCAGACCGGCCAGTGGGAGAAGAAGCCCTACTATACCATTGACGAAAAGCTCCCCTACGGCCACGGGGAGAAATCGGTTTACATAATTTCTGGCTTTATGAAGCTGAAGCGGGAGGAGGCCATGGCCATCCGCTGGCACATGGGCTTCTCCGGCCCAGAGGATTCCAGAGTTGTGGGTCAGGCCTTGTCCCAGTACCCTCTGGCCTTCGCCCTGGCCACCGCCGACATGGAGGCCACCTATTTTCTGGAAGGAAAAGACGACACTTGAATCAAGACAAAAACGCACTGGGCACGGCCCCGGTAGGGAGGCTGATGGGGAAGCTGGCCCTGCCCGCCGTCACCGCCCAGCTCATCAACGCCCTCTACAACATCGTGGACCGTATGTATATCGGCCACATGGAGGGGGGAGGCGACTTGGCTCTCACCGGCTTGGGGGTCTGCTTTCCCATCATCCTGTTCATTTCTGCCCTCTCCGCCCTGGCGGGGATTGGCGGCGGCTCCCGGGCGGCCATCGCCATGGGGGCTGGGGAGAAGGAGAAGGCCGAGTCCATCCTGGGCGGTTGCACTGCCCTGCTTCTGCTCCTGGCCGCCCTCTCCATGGTGGTCTTCGGTATCTTCCGGGAGCCCCTCCTCTACCTCTTTGGCGCCAGTGAGAACACCATCGCGCACGCCTCCGGCTACCTCACGGTCTACCTCTGGGGCTCGGTTCCCGTTCTTTTTTCTCTGGGCCTCAACAACTTTATCACCACCCAGGGCTTTGCCATGACCTCCATGCTCACAGTGGTCATCGGGGCGGTTTGCAATATCGTTCTGGACCCCATCTTCATCTTTGGCCTGGACATGGGGGTGAAGGGTGCGGCCCTGGCCACCATCCTGGCCCAGACGATCTCTGCCGTTTGGGTGGCAGCCTTCCTCCTGGGGAAAAAGACCCTGCTGAAGTTGCGGCTGAAGTACGTTCGGCTGAAGGCTGTGGTCCTTCTACCCGTGGTGGCCATCGGGGTCTCTCCCTTCATCATGCAGGCCACTGAGAGCCTGGTGAATATTGCCTTCAACTCCTCCCTGCGGAACTACGGTGGGGATATGTACGTGGGAGCCATGACCATCGCCTCCTCGGTGATGCAGGTGGTGACTATGCCCCTCCACGGTCTGGCCCAGGGAGCCCAGCCCATCATGGGGTACAACTACGGTGCCGGGAATCTGGCCAGGGTGAAAAAGGCCTTCCGCCTCCTCTTCCTCGCCTGCGTGGCCTATATCTTCACTGCCTGCGCCATCGTGGAGCTCTTCCCCCAGGTCTTTATCGCCATCTTCAACGACAAGCCCGAGCTGGTGGAGGTGGCAATCAGGACCATCCGGGTCTATTTCGCCGGCCTCTTCCTTTTCGGCATCCAGAGTTCCTGCCAGCAGAGCTTTGTAGCGCTGGGGGAGGCCAAGACCTCCCTCCTTCTGGCCCTTCTGCGGAAGATTATTCTGCTGATTCCCCTGATATTTATCCTGCCCCGCTTCCTGGCCGATCAGGTATTCGCCGTGTGGCTGGCGGAGCCGGTGGCCGATGTCCTGGCCGCCAGCACCACCGGCCTGGTTTTCGCCAGGAAGTTCCCGAAGATTCTAAAAAACCGGGAAAACGAATTAAAACAATAAGAGCAGGGCCGCCGTTTTATGAACGGTGCATCTGTCCAGCAAACGTACGAATTCACCCCGTTGGGTGCGCCCCTCTGCTCAGCGCCCTTTCAACCATGATACAAAAAAGCAGACACCATTAAAAACACAAGTTTTTAATGGTGTCTGCTTTTGTTTTACAGAAGCATGGATGAAACCGTCCTTTTTTACTTCTTCAGGAGCTTCTGGTAATCCTCGGCGCTCCGTACCTGGCCCACGGCGGAGAGGGAGAGCGCCTCAAAATCGAAGATCTTTTGGGCCAGGTCCCGGACCTGCTCCCCGGTGACGGCATCATACCGCGCCAGCATTTCGTCGGGGGTGGTGATGTGGTCGGTGAGGAGGAGGGAGCGGCCCATATGGCTCATAAGGGACTGTGTGGATTCCAGACCCATGAGGACGTTGGCCTTAGATTGCTCCCTGGAGCGGTCCAGCTCCTCCTGGGTAATTCCATGCTCGGCCACGTCGGCCACCACCTGCAGGATGGTGGAGAGGGCCTGGGCCTCGGTCTCCTTCCCCAGGGCGGTATAGACGCAGAAGAGGCCGGTGTCGGCATGGCCCGCACCGTAGGAGTAGACGGAATAGCACAGGCCCTTCTCCTCCCGCACCTTCTGGAACAGGCGGGAGCTCATCCCCCCTCCCAGGGCGGTGGAGAGAAGTTGAAGGGTGAAGCGGTCCTCAGAGCCGTAGGGCAGGGAAGGAAAGGCCAGGGTGAGGTGGTTCTGCTCGTTGTCCTTCTCCCGAACCACGATGCCCGGGGTGTAGACGGCAGGTTTTGCGGCGGGATTTTTCCCCCCGGTGAGACCGCGGAACGCATCCCGCAATGCGTCCACATCCTTCTCCTGGAAACTGCCTGCCAGGGAGAGGATGATGTCCCCGGGCAGGTAATGGGCGGCCATATAGTCCTTCAAAAAGGCCCCGGTCATGGGAGCCAGGGATTCCTGGGTGCCCAGGATCGGCCGGGAGAGGGCCTGGTCGGGGTAGACCTTTTTATAAAGCTCCTCAGCGCAGAGGTCGTCGGGGGTGTCCTCGTACATGCCGATTTCCTCCAGGATGACCCCACGCTCCAGCTCCACGTCCTTCTCATCCAGCTTGGACTGGAAAAACATATCGCAGAGCAGATCGGTGACCTGGGGCAGATGGCAATCCAGGCTCCGGGCGTGAAAGCAGGTACACTCCTTGGTGGTGAAGGCGTTCACCTGGCCGCCGATGGCATCCATCTCCGCGGCCAGGTCGGCCGCCGACCGGCGGCCGGTGCCCTTAAAGACCATGTGCTCAATGAAGTGGGTTGCCCCGTTCTCGGCGGGACCCTCTTGCCGGGAACCAGCCCCCACCCAGATGCCCAAGGTGGCCGAGCGGTAGCCCTCCATGGGGCAGGTGACGATTTGCACCCCATTTTTCAGGGTCTCGATTTGATACATAGATAAGCTCCTTTTAATGTTATGTAAACTAATCAAGGCAATATACCCAGTATACCCACAGCGACGGATTTCATTCCGGAAAAGAAAGCCCCTTCCGGCGAAGGGGCTTTCCACAGGGTATGCTCAGGTATTTTGGAAGCGGGAGACCTGGTAGACCCCGGAGATACCGCTCAGGCGGTTGATGACGGCGGTAAGCTCACTCTTGTCCTTGACCTCCAGTGCGATGGACAGGGTGGCGTAGCCATCGGGCATGGAACGGGCGGAGAGACTGGTGACCTTTACCTTGGCCGCCGAGAGAGCCATGGCCACGTCCAGGGTCAGGTTGTCCCGGTCCTTGGCGGACAGCTCCAGGCCGGTGGTGTAGGCGGTCTGGGCGCCCTCTACCCAGGTGACCTTCACCCAGCGGTCCTTCTCATCCGGCTTTTGGAGGCCGGCCAGGGCGTTGGGACAGTCTGCCCGGTGGACGGAGACGCCGAATCCACGGGTGATGAAGCCCACCACCGGGTCCCCGGGGACGGGGGCACAGCACTTGGCGAACTTCACCAGGCAATTTCCCAGATCCTCCACGATGATGCCGCTCTCGGAGCGGCGTGGTTTGGTATTCTTGGCCTCGGCCTGGGCCTGGGCCGCCGCCTTGGCGTTGGAGGGGATGAGGTCCTGGGTGAGCTGGGCGGCTTTGGCCTCGGCGGCCTTCACCCGGCCAAGGCGGAGCATCTCCTCCTTAATGCGGTTGACTGCCTTCTGAGCGGTCATGCCGCCATAGCCGATGGCGGCATACAGCTCGTCCAGGGTGCCGAAGCGGACCTTCTTCAGAATATTGGGGAGTACGTCCTCGGCGGTGATGGCGGCCAGGGTGAGGCCCTGTCGCTTGAGTTCGGATTCAAACATGGAGCGGCCGGTGGCGATGTTCTCCTCCCGCTTTTCCTTCTTGAACCACTGGCGGATTTTGTTCCTGGCCTCGTTGCTCTTGGCCAGCTTGAGCCAGTCCCGGCTGGGGCCGTGGGCCGATTTGGAGGTGATGACCTCCACAATGTCGCCGGACTTCAGAGTACTGTCAAAGGTAACAATGCGTCCGTTCACCTTGGCCCCGGTCATGTGGTTGCCCACCGCCGAGTGGATGGAGTATGCAAAGTCAATGGGAGTGGCCCCGGCGGGGAGGCTCTTCACGTCCCCCTGGGGGGTAAAGACAAAGACCTCATCAGCGAAGAGGTCCACCCGCATGGTGCGGACGAACTCCTCGGCATCGGTGTCCTGCTGGGCCTCCAGGAGCTTACGGACCCAGCCAAAGGTCTCCTCGCTCCCCAGCTCCTTGTTGCCCAGGCCCTGCTTATACTTCCAGTGGGCGGCGATGCCGTACTCCGCCGTGCGGTGCATCTCCCAGGTCCGAATCTGGACCTCGAAGGGGATGCCCTCCCGGCCGATGACCGTGGTGTGAAGGGACTGGTACATGTTGGGCTTGGGGGTGGAGATATAGTCCTTGAACCGGCCCAGGATGGGCTTATACATATCGTGGACCTGGCCCAGGACGTTGTAGCAATCCTGTATGTCGTCCACGATGACCCGAAAGGCGTAGAGGTCAAAGATTTCTCCCATGGTCTTGTTCTGGGAGTACATCTTCCGGTAGATCGAGTAGGTGTGCTTCACTCTGCCATAGACCTTGCAGTGGATGTTCTCTTCGGCCAGACGGGCGGTGATGTGCTCCTGAATATTCCGCATAAACTCCTCGTTGGCCGCCGAGCGACGCTCCAGCTCGGTCTCGATTTCCTTGTAGCCGATGGGGTCCAGGTACTGGAGGGAGAGGTCCTCAAGCTCCCACTTGACCCGTTGCATACCGAGGCGGTGAGCCAGAGGAGCATAGATTTCCATGGTCTCCAGGGCCTTTTCCTTCTGCTTCCTGGCGGACTGGTAGTTCATGGTCCGCATATTGTGCAGACGGTCGCAGATCTTGACGAGAATCACCCGGATGTCCTTCGCCATGGCCATAAGCATCTTGCGGAGGTTCTCCATCTGCTCCTCTTCCTTGGAGGTGTACTGGACCCGTGTCAGCTTGGTGACTCCCTCCACCAGATCAGCCACGGTGCTGCCGAACCGCTTGGTGATGTCCTCATGGGTGGCTCCGGTGTCCTCAATGCAGTCATGGAGTAGGGCGGCGATGATAGAATCCACGTCCAGCCCCAGGTCGGCCACGATTTCGGCCACGGCCAGGGGGTGGGTGATATAGGGGGACCCATCCTTCCGCAATTGCCCGGCGTGGGCGTTGTCGGCGTAGGTGAAGGCGGAGAAGAGCCGCTCGGTGTCCAGATGGGGGTTATAGGCCTTGATTTTTTCCTCCAGGGCATAATAACGCTCTAAAATGGGGTCCATAAAAAGTCACCTCCCGGTCATTTTTCGCAGGCGCCGCATGATATGGGACGCCTCCAGATCCACCTTTTCCGTAACCTCACAGGTGGAGATGCGAAGGTGGTCGCTGCCGTAGTCCACATGGATGAGGCCGCGCTCATCCATGACCTCCAGGCAAACCAGAGTGCGCATATAGGTCTCCCGCCGACCGGCGAACCGGGCCACGTTTTTGGCCAGGCGGGGAACGGTCTCCTCCACTTCGCCCGAATGGCCGGCGAGGTAGCGCCACAGGTGGGCGAACTCCTCCCGGCTGGGCAGGAGGGAGAGGGCCTCGTCGGGGGTGATGGCCTCCCCGCGGTGGAAGCGCTCGAAAAGGGCCCGTTCCACCTGGGCACGGGTC
>JAHHSF010000079.1 GCA_020025375.1 Oscillospiraceae bacterium
GTGTGATGGTCTCCCTCCCCATTCGTCCTCCCCATGCCGACGGCTTCTGCGCCCCCTCCACCTGGGCGCTTTCGGTAGAGAACCTGGCCCTTACTGAGTTGGCCGACGTTTTACCTGCCTCGGTCTATCAGATGGGAGAATAAAAAAACGCGAAGAGAAATTTTCGTTGCATCTGTAAAATAAACGTAGACACCATCAAAAACACAAGTTTTGGTGGTGTCTACGTTTTTGTATCATGATTAAACCGCCAGGCAGTGCCGGTCAGCCAAAATCAAAGGTATCTGGTTTTCCGGCATGGAAGCGGGACCTTTTCTTTTTGCCTCACCGCTGCCCCAGAGGGGTATAGTCCTGCCTGGGTTGCACGCACACATAGGCGGGACGGATAATCTTCCCCATGTTGATCAGTTCCTCCAGACGGTGGGCACTCCACCCGGCGATTCGGGCCATGGCGAAGATGGGGGTGTAAAGCTCCAGGGGCAGACCCAGCATATTATAGATGAACCCGGAGTAAAAGTCCACGTTGGCGGCCACGCCTTTGTAAATTTTCCGCTCCTCAGCGATAATCTTGGGGGCCAGCCGCTCCACCTTGGAGTAGAGTTCGTACTCCTCCATCCGCCCCTTTTCCCGGGAGAGGGTCTCCACAAGTCCTCGAAGGAGGTCGGCCCGGGGGTCGGAGAGGGAGTAGACCGCATGGCCCATGCCGTAGATGAGTCCGGCCTTGTCAAAGACTTCCCCATGGAGGAGGGCTTTCAGATAATTGGCGATGGCGTCCTCGTCGGTCCAGTCGGTCACCGTCTTTTTGAGATCTTCAAACATCTGGGCGACCTTGATGTTGGCACCGCCGTGGCGGGGGCCTTTCAGGGAGGCCAGGGCGGCCGCCATGCAGGAGTAGGTGTCTGTGCCCGAGGAGGTGACAACGTGGGTGGTGAAGGTGGAGTTATTGCCGCCGCCATGTTCGGCGTGGAGCATGAGGCAGACATCCAGAATGTGGGCCTCCCAGAAGCTGTACTTCTCGTCCGGGCGGAGAAGGGAAAGGATGGTTTCTGCCGTGGAGAGCCCCGGCTTGGGGGCGTGGATGAAGAGTGAATTGCCCTCGTTATAGTTGTACGCCTGATAGCTGTAAACGGCGAAGAGGGGGAAGGTGGCAATGAGCTGGATACACTGGCGTACTACGTTGGGCAGAGAGATGTCATCCGCCCTCTCATCGTAAGAGGCCATGGTGAGCACGCACTTGGCCAGGGAGTTCATCATATCGGCGCTGGGGGCCTTCAAAATCACGTCCCGGGTGAAGTTGGTGGGCAGGGTGCGGTAGTAGGACAGCCGCCCGGTAAACTCCTCCAGCTCCTGGGCGTTGGGGAGGCGGCCAAACATGAGAAGATAGGCGGTCTCCTCAAAGGCGAAGCGCTTTTCCTCCAAAGCCCCGGCGACCAGCCTCTTCACATCGTAGCCCCGGTAGAAAAGGGCCCCCTCGCAGGAGTGCTTTTCTCCATTGACCACCTTGTAGGACTGAATCTCGGAGACCTCGGTTAGCCCGGCCACTACCCCGTTGCCGTTCAGGTCACGCAGACCACGTTTCACGTCGTACTTCACATAGTCCTCTGCCTGAATACTACTGTTCTGGCGGCAGAGCTCGGCCAGAGCCTCAATGCCGGGGGTGACCTGAGAATAATTCGGATTAGATGCCATAATTTACCTCCTTTTCTGTAAAAAGGAGGCCCGACGGAGACCGTCGGGCCTTGTCTGTCACTGAGTAGTGTACCACAAGAATGTAACAAAATTATGAAATAAGAGGCAAAATTTTCTTTGCCAGAAGCGTGGAGGGCCGACCCGCAGCATAACAAAGGCAGCGCGCTTACTCCAACCCCTCCAACTGCTCCAGCCAGAGGGCGGCAACGGCGTCGGAGGGCATATGCCAGTCCCCACGGGGAGAGAGGGAAAGGGAGCCCACCTTGGGGCCGTCGGGGAGACAGGAGCGCTTGAACTGCTGGGAAAAGAACCGCTGGTAGAAGTTGCGCTCCCACTTCAGCAGGGTGGCCCGGTCGTATTTCCGGCTGAAGGCCTGCTCGGCCAGGCGGAGAATCTTCCGGGGGGAGAAGCCCCAGCGGACGGCGTAGTAGAGGAAAAAGTCGTGGAGTTCGTAGGGCCCCACCAGGTCTTCGGTCTTTTGGGTAATCTGACCGTTCACGGCGGGGAGAAGCTCAGGGGAAACTGGGGTGTCCAAAATGTCGGCCAGGACGGCGGACAGTTCGGGCTCTTCCTCCGCCTTGTCCCCGCAGACGTAGTTCACCAGATGGCGGACCATGGTCTTGGGGATACCGGCGTTCACGCCGTACATACTCATGTGGTCCCCATTGTAGGTGGCCCAGCCCAGGGCCAGCTCACTAAGGTCCCCGGTGCCGACAACCAGGCCGCCGCACTGGTTGGCCACATCCATAAGGACCTGAGTCCGCTCCCGGGCCTGACCATTTTCAAAGGTCACGTCATGGCGGTCCATAGGCTGGCCAATGTCCCGGAAGTGTTGCTTCACGGATTCGCTGATGTCAATGCGGCGGAGGGTGCAGCCCAGGCGAGTAGCAAGCTCCACAGCGTTGTCCCGGGTGCGGTCGGTAGTGCCGAAGGCCGGCATGGTGACGGCGATGATGTCGGTGGCCGGGCGGCTCAGGAGCTTCATGGCCACGGTGGTGGTGAGGATGGCCAGGGTGGAGTCCAGTCCGCCGGACAGGCCGATGACAGCGGCCTTGGCGTGGGTATGCTCCAGCCGCTGCTTCAGGCCCAGGGCGGCGATTTTCAGAATCTCCTCGCACCGCTCGGCCCGCAAGGTCTCGTCCTCCGGCACGAAGGGGGAGGGGGAGATGTGCCGGGTAAGGGTGGTGGTAGAGGGCTCCATGTCCAGAGTGAGGATGGGGTAGCGCTCGGCCTCCTCGGCGCCGTGGAAGGTGGACATCCGGCGGCGGGCGTAGAGAAGGCGGTTCACGTCAATCTCAGACACGGCCAGGCCGGTGGTGAACCGCCGCTCCGCCAGGATGGTGCCATCCTCGGCGATAAGATCGTGGCCCCCGAAAACCAGGTCGGTGGTAGATTCCCCTTCTCCGGCGCTGGCGTAGAGATAGCCGCAAAGAAGGCGGGCCGACTGCTCGGCCACCAGACGGCGGCGGCGCTCTGCCTTGCCAACCGTCTCACTGCTGGCCGAGAGGTTCAGGATGAGGGTGGCCCCGGAGCGGGCCATGAGAATGGAGGGGGGCGTGGGGGACCAGAGATCCTCGCAGACCTCGACCCCCAGCACCAGGCCGGGGATGGCTTCAAAGTCGAAGAGATGCCGGTCGGTAATGGGGACGTACTCCCCCCGGAAGAGGACAGAATGGAAGCCGTTCAGCTCCCACTGGGTGAACCAGCGGTTCTCGGAGAATTCCCCGTAGTTAGGCAGATAGCTCTTGGGAATGAAGCACTGGACCTCCCCCTTGTGTATGACGGCGGCGCAGTTATAGAGCTTGCCGCCCCACCGCAGAGGCAGGCCCAGAGCCGTTACCATGTCTAGATTCTTGGTGGCATCCAGAATGGTGGCAAGGGCCTCTTCCGCTCCGTCCAGCAGGGTGTCCTGAAGAAAGAGGTCCCCGCAGGTGTAGCCCGTGAGACAGAGCTCGGGCAGGCAGAGCACCCGCACTCCCTGGTCCGCCGCCTGGCGCATAAGGGTAAAAATTTGTTCCGCGTTGTACCGGCAGTCGGCCACCCGGATCTTGGGGGTGCCAGCCGCCACTTTGATGAAACCGTCCCGCATATTTATCACCTCAGAGCTTTTGTTTTTTCGGTTTTATGATACCCCAATCCGGGGAAATTTGCAATTGCATTTCCAAAGGTGCAACACCAAAAACGCCGGCCAGATGGCCGGCGTTTTTGGTGTGTGTTTGGTGTTTGAGAGAGGGAGTAAGAGAGATGTTTAAGGAGGTGCGTTGCGCTTTGTTCCTGACACGATAAGAATACCCAAAAATTACGACTAAATCGTGACTACCTTATGAACAAACTGTAAATGATAAGGAAAAAGTCAAAAGAAAATCAGTCGTTTCTTACGAAAATCTTAACAAATGGGAAAAATAGGGCCATAAGGCCAGAGCAAAGAGGATTCGCAGGAGCAGAAGAGCCAGTATAACGAAGAACATGGGCCGGAAGATCTTGCCCCCCTTGGTCAAGGTCAGGATGAGAAAGGTGCAAAAAAGCTCCGACATAAAAATCACCATATTCTTTGATTTGGAATTGGGAAAATTCACTCTTTATCATTGGGTGGAAAGCTGTTAAAATATAAATTCAGGAAAAGAGACACGAGGAAAGAGAGGCGGAAAACTATGAAGATTGGGTTTGACAATCAGAAATATCTGGAGACCCAGTCCCTACATATCCGGGAGCGGATTGCCCAGTTTGGAGGAAAACTTTACCTGGAGTTCGGGGGCAAGCTCTTTGACGACTTCCACGCGGCCCGGGTACTCCCCGGCTTCGCCCCGGACAGCAAGATTCGGATGCTCACCCAGCTCAAGGATCAGGTGGAGGTGGTCATCGCCATTGGCGCCGCCGACATTGAGAAAAATAAACTTCGGGGGGACCTGGGCATCACCTACGACACCGACGTGCTCCGCCTCATGGACGCTTTCCAGGAAATGGGGTTGCTGGTGGGCGGGGTGGTCATCACCTGCTACGCCGGCCAAAGCGCCGCCGATGCCTTCCGGGAGCGGCTGGAGCGCCTGGGAATCAGGGTTTATCTCCATTACCCCATCCAGGGCTATCCCCACAACGTCCCCTTTATCGTCAGCGATGAGGGCTTTGGGAAAAACCAGTTTATCGAGACACAACGGCCTCTGGTGGTGGTCACCGCCCCCGGCCCCGGAAGCGGAAAGATGGCGGTCTGCCTTTCCCAGCTCTACCATGAGCACAAGCGGGGGGTCCAGGCGGGCTATGCCAAGTTCGAGACCTTCCCCGTCTGGAACCTGCCTCTGAAGCACCCGGTGAACCTGGCCTACGAAGCGGCCACCGCCGACCTGGCAGACGTGAATATGATCGATCCCTTCCACCTGGCCGCCTATGGGGAGACCACGGTGAACTATAACCGGGACGTGGAGGTCTTCCCTGTCCTTTCCGCCATTTTTGAGACCATCACCGGGGAATGTCCCTATAAGTCCCCCACCGACATGGGGGTCAACATGGTGGGCTTCTGTATCATGGATGACGCTGTGGTCCAGGAGGCCGCCAAGCAGGAGATCGTCCGCCGGTGCTACGAGGCACTGTGCGAGCGCCGGTTGGGCCGTGGGACCGACGAGACGGTGTATAAGCTGGAACTGCTCATGAAGCAGTTGAAAATCGACGCCAGCATCCGGCCTGTGGTCGCCGCCTCCCTGGCCGTGGCGGAGACGACCGGCCAGCCCGCCGCCGCCATTGAGCTGCCCGACGGGCACATCGCTGTCGGCAAGACCAGCGACCTGATGGGCCCCGCCGCCGCTGCCCTGCTCAACGCCCTCAAGGCGCTGTCAGGCATCGAGAAGGAGGTCCACCTGATCTCTCCCTCCGCCATCGAACCCATTCAGTCCATGAAGGTAGACCACCTGGGGAGCGTGAACCCCCGGCTCCACAGCGACGAGGTCCTCATCGCCCTGGCCATCAGCGCCACCACCAACCCGGTGGCGGCCAGGGCGGTGGACAAACTGCCCGAACTCCGGGGCTGTCAGGCCCACACCACCGTTCTCCTCTCCGCAGCCGACCTGGGGGTCTATAAGCGGCTGGGGCTCCAGCTCACCAGCGAGCCCCAGTATGAGAGCAATAAGCTGTTTCACGGCTGAATTTGATAAAAGAATCCGCAAAAAGGTGCGATGGATTAATCCATCGCACCTTTTTGCTTCCAGCGCGGAAAATAGGCGTATACCGGGGATTCATAGTATGACGCAGGCTACATCCGCTTCAACTCCGAGGCACCCATATCCAGCACGTAGGCCCCGGAGTCGGTTTCAAAGTACCAGACCGGGGTGAGGGTGGCGGGGCCTGTGAGTCCGGCGGTCATCTCATAGGCGGGGGCCATGACGGTCACCGTGCTGCACACGTCTCCCGTGTCAATGAGCAGCTCCAGGAAGCGGAGCAGGCCGGTGACAGCAGAGAGCTCCCGGC